>NZ_JAOCFV010000029.1:0-60612 GCF_029842145.1 Stenotrophomonas sp. GD03794 | reverse complement strand
CACCCCCGCGATGCCCACCCGCCCGGCCGCTGACAGGTTCCTGCGCGGCCAGCCACGGAAGACAGAACAAGAAATCAAAAGCAAAAGCCGGTCGCTGCGCTCTTCAATGCCTGACTTCTGAGATTTCTCTGGTTGCCGGCCAGTGGCCGGCACTACCGGGGAGCATCCACGCATGGCGTGGATCTACTGCAGATCGCGGAAATCTGTCGAAGGCGGGGTGGGTCCGGTTGCGGGGGGCGTGAGCGCCATGGATGGCGCGACCGAGCCTACAAGGACGTATTTACGGCGTCCCCCGCAACCGGACCCACCCCGCCATCCCACGGGAACCCCGCTTTTGCTTTGGCAGTTGCTGTTGCCGTTGCCTCGGCCTCGGCGGGTGCCGGGCGCCGCCCGGCCAAAGCCCACCCCCCGCTTCCGGTACAATGTCGGGCCCGTTTCCCAACTACGGTTCCCCGGACATGATGGTCCTCGAGGGCGCGCCCGCCCTGTCGCCGTTCCGCCGCGAACGTCTTGAATCCCGCCTGCAGTCCATCGCTCCCTCCCTGCGCATCAGCGGTGCCTGGCACGTCTACTTCGTGCAGCCCGAAGGCAGCGCCGCCCCCGACCTGGCCACCCTGTGCCGCATCCTCGAAGCTGCGCCGCAGGCCGAGGCCGTGGCCGACGGCGCGGTCAGCCGCATCGTGGTGCCGCGCCTGGGCACGCTGTCGCCGTGGTCGAGCAAGGCCACCGAACTGGTCCGTGGTGCCGGCCAGCCGGTCAGCCGGGTCGAACGTGGCCTGCGCATCGACGTGCAGGGCTGGCCGGCCGATGCCGCCGCCCAGCAGGCGCTGGTCAAGGCGCTGCACGACCCGATGACGCAGTCGGTGCTGGAGACCGTGGAACAGGGCCAGGCGCTGTTCTCGGCGCCGGCCCGGGGTGAACTGGAACGCGTGCCGGTGGACCAGCTGGAGGCCGCCAACCAGCGCCTCGGCCTGGCCATGGCCCAGGACGAGATCGACTACCTGCGCGAACGCTTTACCGCGCTCGGCCGCGCGCCGTCCGACGTCGAGCTGATGATGTTCGCGCAGGCCAATTCCGAGCACTGCCGCCACAAGATCTTCAACGCCAGCTGGACCATCGACGGCCAGGAACAGGACCGTTCGCTGTTCCGGATGATCAAGAACACCCACCAGCAGACCCCGCAGCACACGCTCAGCGCGTACAGCGACAACGCCGCGGTGATCGAAGGCCATCCGGCGTCGCGTTACCGCCCGGATCCGGCCAGCGGCGAATACCGCCGTGAGCCGCAGGTGCCGAGCGCGTTCCAGATCAAGGTGGAAACGCACAACCACCCGACCGCGATCGCGCCGTTCCCGGGAGCATCGACCGGCAACGGTGGCGAGATCCGCGACGAAGGCGCGACCGGCCGCGGCGGCAAGCCGAAGGCGGGCCTGTCCGGGTTCTCGGTCTCGCACCTGCGCATTCCGGAACTGCCGCAGCCGTGGGAAGCGCCGCGCGCGCTGAACCGGCGCATGGCACCGGCGCTGGAAATCATGACCGACGGCCCGCTTGGCGGCGCAGCGTTCAACAACGAGTTCGGCCGCCCGAACCTGCTCGGCTACTTCCGCAGCTTCGAGCTGCCGGAAGGTGCCGATCTGGTGCGCGCGTACGACAAGCCGATCATGCTGGCCGGTGGCCTCGGCGCGATCGATCGCGTGCAGGTCGACAAGATCCAGCTGCAGGCCGGTGACGCGGTGATCGTGCTGGGTGGCCCGGCAATGCTGATCGGCCTGGGCGGCGGTGCCGCCAGTTCGGTGGCCTCCGGCGAGAGCGCCGAGGACCTGGACTTCGCCAGCGTGCAGCGCGACAACCCGGAAATGGAACGCCGCTGCCAGGAGGTCATCGACCGCTGCGTGGCGATGGGCGCCAACAACCCGATCAAGTTCTTCCACGACGTCGGTGCCGGTGGCCTGTCCAATGCCATCCCGGAACTGCTGCACGACTCCAAGGTCGGCGGTGTCATCGATCTGGGCAAGGTGCCCACCGATGATCCGTCGCTGTCGCCGATGCAGCTGTGGTGCAACGAGTCGCAGGAGCGTTATGTGTTGGGCGTGGCGCAGGAGCGCCTGGCTGAGTTCGCCGCACTGTGTGCCCGCGAGCGCTGCCCGTTCGCCGCGGTTGGCGTGGCGACTGCCGAGGAACACCTGGTGGTGGCCTACGGTGCCGTGCCGGGCCACACCCCGGCCGATGCGCCGATCGATCTGCCGATGGACGTGCTGTTCGGCAAGCCGCCGAAGATGCACCGCGACACCGCGCACCCGCCGGCCCCGCGCTGGCCGGCGCTGAAGACCGGTGGCCTGGACCTGCAGGAAGCGGGCCTGCGCGTGCTCGCGCACCCGACCGTCGCCTCAAAGAACTTCCTGGTCACCATCGGTGACCGCAGCGTCGGCGGCCTGACCGCACGCGAACAGATGGTCGGCCCGTGGCAGCTGCCGGTTTCCGACGTGGCGATCACCCTGGCCGACTTCGACGGCGTGACCGGCGAAGCGATGTCGATCGGCGAGCGCACCCCGCTGGCCCTGCTCGACGCCGCTGCGTCGGCACGCATGGCGGTGGGCGAAGCGCTGACCAACCTGTGCGCGGCCCCGGTCGATGCGTTGGATGAAATCAAGCTGTCGGCGAACTGGATGGCCGCGGCCGGCCACCCCGGCGAAGACGCGCTGCTGTACGACGCGGTGAAGGCAGTGGGCATGGAACTGTGCCCGCAGCTGGACATCAGCATCCCGGTGGGCAAGGACTCGCTGTCGATGCAGGCGCAGTGGCACGACCAGGGCGAGGCGCACAAGAGCGTGTCGCCGGTGTCGCTGGTGATCTCGGCGTTCGCGCCGGTGGCCGACGTGCGCCAGCAGCTGACGCCGCTGCTCGACCGCGACGTGGACAGCGAGCTGTGGCTGATCGGCCTCGGCGCCGGCAAGCAGCGCCTGGGCGGTTCGATCCTGGCCCAGGTGCATGCCGACCACGCCGACCTGCCGGCCTTCGCCGGTGCCGCGCCGGACCTGGACGACCCGCAGCGCCTGCGTGGTTTCTTCGAGCTGATCCGCGATGCGCGCCAGTCCGGCCTGCTGCTGGCCTATCACGACCGCAGCGACGGCGGCGCCTTCGCTGCGCTGTGCGAAATGGCCTTCACCTCGCGCCTGGGCCTGGATATCACCCTCGATGCCTGGGGCGATGATCCGTTCCGCAGCCTGTTCAACGAAGAACTGGGCGCGGTGGTGCAGATCGCACGCGAAGACCGTGCGGCCTTCGCCGACCTGGTCGAGCGCCATGCACTGACCGAATGCGCACAGCGCATCGCCAAGGCGACCACCGCACCGGTGGTGCGCGTGTCGCTGGGCGGCGAGAACCTGGCCGAGTGGCGCTGGGATGCGTTGTTCGACGCCTGGTGGTCGGTCACCCACGCGATGCAGAAGCGCCGCGACAACCCGGCCAACGCGGATGCCGAGCGCGAGGTCGCCCGTGCCTTCAATGCGCCGGGCCTGAAGCCGAAGCTCAGCTTCGACCTCAACGAAGACGTGGCCGCACCGTTCATCAGCACCGGTGCACGCCCGCGCGTGGCCGTGCTGCGCGAGCAGGGCGTGAACGGCCAGATTGAAATGGCCAACGCCTTCGAACGTGCCGGCTTCCGCGCGTTCGACGTGCATATGAGCGACCTGATCGAAGGCCGCGTGGCCCTGCAGGACTTCACCGGCCTGGTCGCCTGTGGTGGCTTCAGCTATGGCGACGTGCTCGGTGCCGGCCGTGGCTGGGCCACCTCGATCCTGGAGCGCAGCGCACTGCGTGATGCCTTCGCCGCGTTCTTCGCGCGCGAAGACAGCTTTGCGCTGGGCGTGTGCAACGGCTGCCAGATGATGAGCCAGCTGAAGAACATCATCCCGGGTGCCGAGCACTGGCCGCAGTTCCGTCGCAACGCCAGCGAGCAGTTCGAAGCCCGCACCGCGCTGCTGGAAGTGGTGGAATCGCCGTCGATCCTGCTGCGTGGCATGGCCGGCTCGCGCCTGCAGGTAGCGGTGGCGCACGGCGAAGGCCAGGCCGTGTTCGACAATGCCGTCGACCAGGCCGCCGCCCGCGTCTCGCTGCGCTACATCGACGGCAATGGCAACGTCGCCAGCCAGTACCCGCTGAACCCGAACGGTTCGCCGGACGGCATCACCGGCCTGACCAGCAGCGACGGCCGCGTCACCATCATGATGCCGCACCCGGAGCGCACCCCGCGCGCGCTCAACATGAGCTGGGCCCCGGCCGAGTGGCAGGGCGATTCGCCGTGGATGCGCATGTTCCGCAACGCGCGGGTGTGGTGCGGCTGAT
This sequence comes from Stenotrophomonas sp. GD03794, assembly GCF_029842145.1. Taxonomy (NCBI): domain Bacteria; kingdom Pseudomonadati; phylum Pseudomonadota; class Gammaproteobacteria; order Lysobacterales; family Lysobacteraceae; genus Stenotrophomonas; species Stenotrophomonas sp. GD03794. The sequence goes on along the minus strand of NZ_JAOCFV010000029.1, from coordinate 56,268 downwards.
CGCACTGCATCGCGCAGGCCTCAATGCCATCGCGTATGGAAAAACCCGCCGTTGATCGGCGGGTTTTTCTTTGCGCGCTTGAAACTCCAGTCGCGACCGCTAGTTACATGCATTTTCATGCGTCGAGGAATCGTCACGCATACATAACAAAATCATTTCATAAACACGTGAAATAGTGATGTGCTTCACGGCAATAGGATTTGCTGTGTCAAAGTCTTGACGATCTGCAAAGTTGCCGTTAACACTTGAACCCCGTTTCAGAATCATTCATTTCGCAGTAACCGGTTGGCGCACGCGCTCGGTTTTCTGTCGCTGCGCGCCGTTCGGCAATACCCCGCAGTAAATCACGCGAATAAACGCCCCCAGGGGACGTTGGGCCGGAAAGCCCAGCGGTGGCGTTGCTTTGCCCAAAACCAGTCCAATCAGGAGCCGTACCGATGAATCGGATTTATCGCAAGGTCTGGAACAAAGCATTGGGTCAGTTGGTGGTGGCCTCGGAACTGGCCTCCTCCGACAGCAGCAGTGGCGGGGTCGTCGACCAGCGCCGCGATGCGACACAGGCCACGCCCGCACTGCTGGCAGTGGCACTGGGCCTGGCAATGGGGTTGGGCATGAGCGGCAGCGCCGCAGCACAGTCGGTGCAGATCGGCGGCAGCGCCACCTGCGTTGCATTCAGCGGCAAGCTGCTCGAAAAGTGCCTGATCGAAGGCTCGGCCACGGCCAAGGGCAGCAACGCGGTGGCGATCGGCAGCAACAGCAATGCCAGTGCCGCCAACAGCGTTGCGCTGGGCGCTGGCTCCAAGGCCACGCGGGCCAACACCGTGTCCGTCGGCGATGCCGGCAAGGAACGGCAGATCGCCAACGTTGCGGCGGGCACCCAGGCGACCGATGCGGTGAACAAGGCGCAGCTGGACGCGCAGGCGCGCGCCACCCAGGCTGCGCTGGCCGACGTTGTCGCAGATGGCAACCGCTATTTCAAGGCCGATGGCGCAGGCGATGACAGCGACGCGGCGAAGATCGACGGGCAGGGCGCAGTTGCGGCCGGTGCGGGTGCGCAGTCGCTGGCCAACGCCACCACCGCCATCGGCACCCAGGCCATTGCCGCTGGCATCGGCGCCAGCGCGTTCGGCCAGGGTGCTTTGGCGATCGGCGATGCCAGCGTGGTGGTCGGGCAGAGCGCTGCGGCCTTCGGTCTCGGCGACACTGCCGTCGGTGCAAGCGCTACCGCCGCCAGCGAAAACGGCGCGGCTACCGCGCTGGGTGCCTTGTCCGAAGCCACCGCCGATGGCGCCACCGCTGTTGGCGGCGGTGCCGTGGCGATGGGCCCGGGCAGCACCGCGCTCGGTCGTGGCGCCACCGCCGCCAACGAAGCATCGATCGCAGTCGGTGCGTTCAGCACGGCTGTCGGTGAATACAGCACCGCGCTGGGTTCCAACTCCGCCGCGGTTGCCACCGGCAGCGTGGCGCTCGGCGCGGGTTCGCTGGCCGACCGCGTCGATACCGTGTCCGTCGGCGCCGCCGGATACGGCCTGACCCGGCAGATCACCAGCGTGGCCGCCGGCACTGAAGACAACGACGCAGTCAATGTCGGTCAGCTGAAGGACGTTGCCGCCGTGGCCGATGCCACCGCCAAGCGCTTCCAGGCCACCGGCAGCAGCAACAGCGATGCCGGTGCACTGGCCGAGGGCGACGAGGCGCTGGCGGCCGGCGAGGCCGCCAATGCCATCGGCAACGGCACCACTGCAGTCGGTGCCGGCGCCACCGCCGTCGCGCAGAACGCCACTGCCGTTGGCAACAACGCACTGGCCTCGGGCCAGAACAGTGCCGCGTTCGGCAACAACGCGCAGGCCAACGGTCCGGGCAGCGTTGCCGTGGGTGGCGCTGCGGTGGATGCCGACGGCAACCCGCTGATCACCAGCGGCGGCGTGCCGGTGGAAACCGGTGCAACCAGCGCAGGCGTCGGCGGCACTGCGGTCGGTGCCAGTGCCGAAGCCAGTGGTTTTGCGGCGTCGTCCTACGGCGTCGGCGCCTATGCCGCCGGCGCACAGGCGTCCGCGTTCGGTGCGGTGGCCAATGCCATCGGTGACTACTCCACCGCGCTGGGTACGCAGAGCAACGCGACGGGTACCAGCAGCGTTGCCATCGGTGGCCCGGCTGACCTGATCCCCGGCCTGGGCTTCTTCGTGCAGACCCAGGCCAGTGGCGAAGCCGCCACCGCCGTCGGTGCCGGTGCCATCGCCAGTGGCGACCGTGCCGTGGCCAACGGCAGCCTCAGCGAAGCCTCCGGCGCCGAAGCGACCGCGGTCGGCTACTTCGCCTATGCACCGGGCGAGAACGCCAGTGCCCTGGGCGCGCAGACCTGGGCCAGCGGTGCGCAGAGCACTGCCGTGGGCTACTACGCCACTGCGCGCGGCGCCAACAGTGTCGCGCTCGGGGCCAACTCCGAAGCGGTGCGTGCCAACAGCGTGGCGGTGGGCAGTGCCGGCAACGAACGGCAGATCACCAGCGTCGCTGCGGGCAGCGAAGCCACCGATGCGGTGAACAAGGCCCAGCTCGACGCCGTGGCCAGCACTGCCGACACCACCGCGCGTTTCTTCCAGGCGCAGCCGGAGGCGGGCAGCGATGCTGGCGCACTGGCTGATGGCGAAGGCTCCATCGCTGTGGGTTCGTCGAGCAATGCGATCGGCGCCGGCGCCATCGCGCAGGGTGCTGCCGCGTCGGCCATCGGCGATGACAGCGTGGCCGTGGGCCGCAACAGCACGGCCACCGGCAATGGCGGTGTCGCCATCGGTGGTCTCGGCCAGGCTTATGACGAATTCAACCAACCCATCATCGGCGCCGACGGCACGGCGCAGCAGGTCGGCACCACCGCCGTGGCCGATGCCACCGCCGTCGGCAGCGGTGCGCAGGCCACTGGGGCTGCCAGCAGCGCCTTCGGCAACGCGGCCAAGGCCAGCGGAGACAACAGCTTCGCCGCAGGCGGCAAGTCGCGCGCCACCGGCAGCTACGCGGTCGCGGTCGGCGACAGTGCCTTCGCCAGCAGTGACGACAGCACCGCCGTCGGCGGCTACAGCTGGGCCACCGCCAGCGGCGCGAGTGCGTTCGGTTCCGGCGCATGGGCGACGGCCACCAATGCCTCGGCATTCGGCAACGCGGCCTGGGCCAGTGGCAGCGGCGCAACATCCATCGGTTACAACAGCTGGGCCAACGGCGCCAGCTCCACAGCGGTCGGCCGTGGTGCCTTCGGCTATGGCGACAACAGCGTGGCGCTGGGCTTCCAGGCGCTGGGCAACAGCATCAACAGCATCGCCATCGGCACCAACACGGTGGCCGGTGGCGAGAGCGCGATCGCGCTGGGTGCGGGCAGCAATGCCAGCGCCAGCAATGCGGTTGCGCTGGGCGCCGGCTCGGTCGCCAACCGTGCACGCACGGTGTCGGTCGGCAGCGCCGGCAACGAACGCCAGGTCACCAATGTGGCTGCTGGCACGCAGGCCACCGATGCAGTGAACAAGGCGCAGCTGGATGCGGTGGCGAGCACTGCCACCACCACCAGCCGCTTCTTCCAAGCCAGCGGCAACGGCGACGACGTAGCCGGTGCCCTGGTGGAAGGTGACAACGCGCTGGCGGCCGGTGATGCAGCCAACGCCATCGGCAATGGCGCTACCGCACTGGGCAGCGGTGCCAACGCGCTGGCCAGCAACGCACAGGCGCTGGGCTTCAATGCATTGGCGACCGCAGCCAACGCCAGCGCCGTCGGTGCCAACGCACAGGCCACGGGCGAATACGCCACCGCGCACGGTGCGGAAAGCGAGGCCAGCGGCGAGCAGAGTGCGGCGTTCGGTGCTGCCAGCATTGCCAGCGGCGCCGGTAGCACTGCCAATGGCGTGCTGTCTGAAGCGTCCGGCGAAGAAGCCGTGGCCGTGGGCTACTTCAGCAATGCCAGTGGCGACGCCGCCACCGCTGTGGGTAGCGAAAGCGTGGCCAGTGGTACGGCGTCTGCGGCCTTTGGCATCGGTGCCGAAGCCAGCGGCGGTTACAGCACCGCCATCGGTGGCTACGCACAGGCCTCGGCGTTCAACGCCACCGCGTTCGGCAACTTCGCCAATGCATCCGGCTCCAACAGTGTGGCAGTGGGTGGCGACTCGGAAGCGTCCGGCGCCTACAGCACCGCCACCGGCCAGGGCAGCCTGGCCACCGGCACCAACAGTGTCGCCGTTGGCGGCTCGTTGTTCGGTCTGCTGGCCACCGAGGCATCGGGCAACTACTCCACTGCGGTGGGTGGTGGCGCCTGGTCGGGGGGCATCAACAGCACCGCGTTGGGCAACGCCGCCGAATCGCGCGGCGCCAACAGCGTGGCGCTGGGTGCGGACTCGATTGCCGACCGCGACAACACCGTGTCGGTGGGCGGCGGTGGCAATACCCGTCAGATCACCAACGTGGCCGATGGCACGCAGGGCAATGATGCGGTCAACAAGAATCAGCTCGATGCCGTAGCCGCGGCAGCGGAAAAGACCAGCCGGCAGTTCCAGGCCAGTGGCAATGCGGATGGTGAAACCGGGGCGCTGGTGGAGGGCGACAACGCGCTGGCGGCCGGTGACGCGGCCAACGCGATCGGCAACGGTGCCACCGCGCTCGGCAGCGGTGCCAATGCGCTGGCCGCCAACGCCACCGCCGTGGGCATCGATGCGCTGGCCACCGGCAGCAACGCGGCTGCCCTGGGCAGTACGGCACAGGCCACCGGCGAAGACAGCCTGGCGCTCGGCACCGGCGCCAGCGCCAGTGAACTGGGCGCAAGCGCGGTCGGCGCGCGTGCGCAGGCCAGCGGCGCCTACAGCACGGCCACAGGTACAGAAGCCAATGCCAGCGGCACCCAGGCACTGGCCAGCGGCTTCCGCAGCGCCGCGTCTGCCGATGGCACTACCGCTGTCGGCGGCTACGCCGAAGCCAGCGGTCGCCTCGGCACCGCACTCGGCTATGGCTCGGCCGCCAGCGGTGCCAACACCACTGCAGTAGGCTTCGGTGCCGCTGCGGCCGGTACCGGCGCGGTGGCGGTCGGCCAGTCCAGCGAAGCCAGTGGCGAGGAGAGCGTCGCCATCGGTGGCAGCACCTTCTTCGGCCTGATCCCGTCGCGTGCCAGTGGCACCGGTGCTGCGGCATTCGGTGCGGGCGCGTGGGCCACCGAAGACTACGCCACGGCGATCGGCTGGAATTCGTGGGCGGCGGGCAGCAGTGCCACCGCACTGGGTGCCAATGCCACCGCCAACGGTAGCAACAGCGTCGCGCTCGGCGCCGGCTCCAAGGCCGACCGTGACAACACGGTGGCTGTCGGCAAGGCGGGCGGTGAGCGCCAGGTCACCCATGTCGCAGCCGGTACCGAAGCCACCGATGCGGTGAACAAGGGCCAGCTGGATGCAGTCGCCAGCGTTGCCGACAAGACCAGCCGGCAGTTCCAGGCCAGCGGCAATGCCGATGGCGAGGCCGGTGCTCTGGTGGACGGTGACAACGCACTGGCCGCCGGCAACGCGGCCAATGCGCTCGGCAACGGCGCCACTGCGCTGGGCAGCGGTGCCAACGCCATGGCCGCCAATGCCACGGCCGTGGGCTTCGATGCGCTCGCCACCGGCAACAATGCGGCCGCACTGGGCAACGCGGCGCAGGCTGCTGGTGTCGACAGCGTGGCCGTGGGCAGCGGTGCCAGCGCCAGCGAACTCGGCGCCAGCGCTACCGGTGCCGGTGCCCAGGCCAAGGGCGCCTACAGCACCGCCAGCGGCGCGCAGGCCACGGCCAGCGGCACCCAGTCGCAGGCCAGTGGTTTCCGCGCCAATGCTTCGGCCGATGGCGCTTCGGCGCTGGGCAGCTATGCCGAAGCCAGTGGCCGCCTCGGTACTGCGGTCGGCTATGGCAGCAAGGCCACCGGCGCCAATGCCACCGCGGTGGGTGTCAGTGCCAACGCTTCGGCGGCCGGCAGCATCGCACTGGGCGCAGGCTCGGTGGCCGATCGTGCCAACACCGTGTCGGTGGGCAGCAGCACCAGTGATCGTCAGATCACCCGCGTCGCTGCCGGTACCGAGCGCACCGATGCGGTCAATCGTGGCCAGCTTGATGCGGTCGCCGCAACCGCCGATGGCACGGCGCGTTACGTCAAGGCCACCGGCGCAGGTATCGCCAGCGCCAGCGGCAGTGATGCCGCCGCGATCGGTTCGGCGGCCAGTGCCAGTGGTGCACGCAGCAATGCACTGGGTGCCAATGCGATGGCGATCGGCAATGGTGCACTTGCGCTGGGTACCAGCGCCGGCGCATCCGGTGCCAACTCGGTGGCACTGGGCGCAGGTTCGCGTGCGCTCGATGCCAACGTGGTGTCGGTCGGCGGTGGCAACGGCACCGAAGGTCCGGCCACGCGCCGCATCGTCAATGTGGCCGATGGCCGCATCGCCGCCGGCAGCAGCGACGCCATCACCGGTTCGCAGCTCAACGTCACCAACCAGCGGGTGGGCGCGGTGGAAACCCGCGTGGGCGATTTTGATTCGCGTATCGCCACCGTTGAAACCACGGCGGCCAGTGCGGTCGGCTATGACGACGCCAGCCGTGATCGCCTGACCCTGTCCGGCTTCCAGGGCACCACCATCGACAACGTCGGTGCCGGCAGCATTGCGGCTGGCAGCCGCCAGGCGATCAATGGTGGGCAGCTGTTCCAGTCGCTCAGCGATGCCGCCAGCTTCCTCGGCGGCGGTGCCAGCGTCGGCATGCAGGGTGTATTCGTGGCACCGAACTACGTGATCCAGGGGGCCACCTACAGCAACGTCGGCGATGCGCTGGGCGCGCTGGACCGCAAGGTCAGCGAGATTGACCGCCGTACTGCGGGTGGCACGCGTGCAGGTGCTTCCAGCCTGCGCGCAATGAGTGCCGCGCTGGATGAAAGCCCGCTGGCCAGCGTGGCCGATGCTCCGGCAACGGCCGACGCGGCACCGGCCAGCACCGCGCGCGTGCAGGGCACGCCGACCGCCGCCGCAGCGGGTGCCGGCATTCCGGTGGGCACGCCGGCAAACGGCTTCAATGCCGTCGCCATGGGCGAGGGCGCTGTCGCCAGCGGCGCCTCGTCCACTGCCATCGGCCAGGGTGCCAATGCCACCGCTGCGAACGCCGTGGCGCTGGGCCAGGGCTCGGTCGCCGATCGTGCCAACACGGTCTCGGTGGGCAGCGAAGGCAACGAACGCCAGGTCACCAACGTGGCGGCCGGTACCACGGCCACCGATGCGGTCAACAAGGGCCAGCTCGACCGTGGCATGGCCACGGCCAACAGCTACACCGACAGCCGCGTCCAGGCCGTCGCCGACAGCTTCGATGTGTTCAAGGGCGAGATCGACGGACGCCTGCGCCACATGGATCGCCGCATCGACCGCCAGGGTGCGATGAGCGCGGCGATGCTCAACATGGCGACCAGTGCAGCGGGTATCCGCACCCAGAACCGGGTCGGCGTCGGCATTGGTTTCCAGGGCGGCGAGTCAGCGTTGTCGCTGGGTTACCAGCGTGCGATCAGCGATCGCGCCACGGTCACTTTTGGCGGCGCCTTCAGCAGCGACGACAGCTCGGTCGGCGTCGGTGCCGGCTTCGGCTGGTAAGTCACTTCATTGCGCCGGCGGCCACCCACGCCGGCGCTGCACCTGCAATGAGGGCCTGGGGGGAGGTCACGGCAATCCCGGCTGGGCCGGCCGGGAGTCGTCAAGGAATGATGGCCGCAGTGTTGGTTCGAACCATGACCCAGAAGAGGAATTCGACGTGATCAAGAAGCAGAACCTCCGCATCAATGTGCTTGCTGCCGCCGTGCTGTCGATGACGGCCGTCGGTGCCGTCCACGCCGCCGGACTGCCGACCCGCGAACCGGTGCGCCAGGCCAGCACCGCCCAGCCGGGAACCGAGCGCATCATCGTCAAGTACCGTGCCGGTGCTGCCGCCGCCACTGACCGCTCGGCGAAACTGTCCACCGTGCAGTCCGCACTGACCCGTGCCAGCCTCTCCGGTGGCACGTCCCGTGCCAGTACGCTCGGTCCGCAGGTGGTCCGCAGGCTGGCGACCGGTGCAGACCTCATCCGTGTGCAGGGGCGTCTGGCTCCGGCCGAACTGCAGCGCGTACTGAAGGAGCTGCAGGCCGACCCGTCGGTGCAGTACGCCGAAGCCGACGTGAAACTGCGCCGTACCGAACTGCGTGCCGGCGACGTGCAGCCCGCGCTGGTGCCGAACGACCCCTTCTACCAGCAGAACCAGTGGCACCTGCACAATGCGGTGGGTGGCATCAACGCACCGGCTGCATGGGATGTCTCGCAGGGCGAGGGCATCGTGGTAGCGGTGATCGATACCGGTGTCCTGCCGCAGCATCCGGACCTGGTCGGCAACCTGCTGGAAGGCTACGACTTCATCAGTGACGCGGAGACTTCGCGGCGCCCGACCAACGACCGCGTACCGGGCGCGCAGGATTACGGCGACTGGGTCGAGAACGACAACGAGTGCTATGACGGCTCGCTGGCCGAGGAAAGCTCCTGGCACGGCACCCACGTCGCCGGTACGGTGGCAGAGCAGACCAACAACGGTGTCGGCATGGCCGGCGTCGCCTACAAGGCGAAGGTGCTGCCGGTCCGCGTGCTCGGCAAGTGCGGTGGCTACCTGTCCGACATCGCCGATGCCGTGGTGTGGGCATCCGGCGGTACCGTCGCGGGCATTCCGGCCAACACCAATCCGGCCGAGATCATCAACATGAGCCTGGGCGGCAGTGGCACCTGCGGCAGCGCCTACCAGGACGCCATCAATGGCGCGATCTCGCGTGGCACCACCGTGGTGGTCGCGGCGGGCAATGAAGCCGACAACGCGTCCAAGTACCGTCCGGCCAGCTGCGAAGGCGTGGTGACCGTGGGTGCCACCCGCATCACCGGCGGCATCACCTACTACTCCAACTACGGTACCCGCGTGGACCTGTCCGGTCCGGGTGGTGGTGGCAGCGTCGACGGCAACCCGGGCGGCTACATCTGGCAGACCGGCTCCAACGCGGCGACGACACCGGAATCGGGCACGCCGGGCTACATGGGGCTGGGCGGTACCTCGATGGCCTCGCCGCATGTGGCAGCCGTTGCCGCACTGGTACAGAGCGCGCTGATCGCCAAGGGCAAGGATCCGCTGACCCCGGCCGCGATGCGCACCCTGCTGAAGGAAACGGCGCGTCCGTTCCCGGTGGCCATTCCGGCCGCGACCCCGATCGGTACCGGCATCCTCGACGCCAAGGCCGCGCTGGCCAAGGCACTGGAAGAACCGTGCACTGAGAACTGCGGACCGGTGGCCACGCCGCTGACCAACAAGGCTGCGGTGGGTGGCTTGAACGGTGCTGCCGCCAGCAGCCGCCTGTACAGCTTCGAGGCTGCGGCGGGCAAGCAGCTCAGCGTGATCACCTACGGGGGGACCGGCAACGTCTCGGTCTACCTGGCCAAGGGGCGTGAGCCGAGTGCCACCGACAACGATGCGCGTTCGACCCGCCCGGGTACTTCGGAAACGGTGCGGGTGACGGCACCGACGGCCGGCACCTACTACATCAAGGTGGTGGGCGAGGCGGCTTACAACGGCGTGAGCATCCTTGCCACGCAGTGAGTACGTACTGCCGTAGTTGAATGGCCGGAGCCCGTCACTGCATGTGACGGGCTTCGTCTTTTTACGAAAGGTGGCGCAGGGGCGGCGGAAATCATGGCTTAACTGTTAAAGTCGAGCCGATTGACAGGAGAGTCATGTGAACGCGCTTGCTGCTACCGCCGCTGCCGACGACGCTGAAGGCCGCATCCTGGATGCGCTGCTGGCGCGCGGCCGGCTGAAGGAAGGCGATCTGGCACGTGCGCGGCCGCTGCACGCAGAGGCCGGCGGCAGCCTGCTGGGCCTGCTGGTGCGGCTGGGGCTGGTCTCCGAGCGTGACCAGGCCCAGGCCAGCGCCGAAGTGCTGGGGCTGCCGCTGCTGGAAGGCAAACAGCTGCCGGAAGCACCGCCACAAGGGCTGGCGGAAGGCTTGCCGTTGTCGCTGCGCTTCCTCAAGCAGTTCCATGTCTGCCCGCTCGCGCTGGATGAACAGGGGGTCCGGCTGTGGCTGGCCGATGCCCACGATGCGTATCCGCAGCAGGCCGTGCAGCTGGCACTGGGTGTACCGGTGACACCGGTGCTGGGCATGCGCGCGGAAATTGATGACCTGGTCGAGCGCTGGTTCGGCCAGGGCCGCAGCGCGATGGGCGCGATCGTCGAGACCGCCGATGGCGAGGGCGGTGCAGTCGATGACATCGAGCACCTGCGCGACCTTGCCTCGGAAGCACCGGTGATCCGCCTGGTCAACCTGGTGATCCAGCGTGCAGTGGAGCTGCGCGCTTCGGACATCCATGTCGAACCGTTCGAAAGCCGGTTGAAGGTGCGTTACCGCGTCGATGGCGTGCTGGTGGAAGGCGAAAGCCCGCCGGCCAACCTCACTGCTGCGGTGATCAGCCGCATCAAGATCATGGCCCGGCTCAACATCGCCGAGCGCCGCCTGCCGCAGGACGGCCGCATCATGCTGCGCGTGCAGGGCAAGGAGCTGGACCTGCGCGTGAGCACGGTGCCGACCGCGCACGGCGAAAGCGTGGTGATGCGATTGCTGGACCGTGAAACGGTGGTGTTCGATTTCCATCGTCTCGGTTTCACTGACGCCTTCCTGCCGCAGTTCCGCAAGGTGCTGGAACAGCCGCACGGCATCCTGCTGGTGACCGGCCCGACCGGTTCAGGCAAGACCACCACGCTGTACACCGCGCTGAGCCAGCTGAACACTGCCGACGTCAAGATCATCACGGTCGAGGACCCGGTGGAATACCAGATCGAAGGCATCAACCAGATCCAGGCCAAGCCGCAGATCGGCCTCGACTTCGCCAACGCCCTGCGCAGCATCGTGCGCCAGGACCCGGACATCATCATGATCGGCGAAATGCGCGACCTGGAAACCGCGCGCATCGCGATCCAGTCGGCGCTGACCGGCCACCTGGTGCTGTCCACCCTGCATACCAACAACGCAGCCGGCGGCATCACCCGCCTGCTCGACATGGGCGTGGAGGACTACCTGCTGACGTCCACCATCAATGGCATCCTCGCCCAGCGCCTGGTGCGCCGGCTGGAGCCGACCCATGCCGAGCGCTATGAAGCCTCGCCGGAAGAGATCGAACGCTTCGAGCTGCGCCGCCTGCAGCCGGAAGGACCGATCCACCTGTATCGCCCGAAGCCTTCCGCGCTGGCGCCGACCGGCTACCTCGGTCGCACCACCATCATGGAATTCCTGGTGATGAACGATGCGCTGCGGCGTGCGGTGATGCGCCGCGATGGCATGGGCGAGATCGAGCGCATCGCCCGTGAAGCCGGCATGCGCACCATGTACGAGGATGGCCTGTCCAAGGCGTTGAGCGGGCAGACCACCATCGAGGAAGTGCTGCGCGTGACCGAGGAAAGCTGATGCGCGCAGGATCCCGGGGCTGACATGCCGACCTACCGTTACAAGGCGCTCAATCCGCACGGCGAGATCTTCGACGGGCAGATGGAAGCGGCAAGCGAGGCCGAGCTGGTCGCGCGCCTGCAGGACCAGGGCCATCTGCCGATGGAGACCCAGCTGGCCGATGGCGGTGCGATCGGTGGCAGTACCTGGCGCAACCTGTTCCGCCAACGGCCGCTGCAGGGCGCTGCATTGCTGCAGTTCACCCAGCAGCTGGCGACACTGCTCGGTGCAGGCCAGCCGCTGGATCGCGCGCTGTCGATCCTGCTCGGGTTGCCGGAAGACGAACGCTCGCGCCGCGCGATCACCGACATCCGCGATGTGGTGCGCGGTGGCGCGCCGCTGTCGACCGCACTGGAGCGCCAGCATGGGTTGTTCTCGCGCCTGTACGTGAACATGGTGCGGGCCGGTGAAGCCGGCGGCAGCCTGCACGAAACCCTGCAGCGCCTGGCCGACTACCTCGAACGCAGCCGCGCGCTGCAGGGCAAGGTGATCAACGCGCTGGTGTACCCGGCCATCCTGCTGGTGGTGGTGGGCGGCGCGCTGCTGTTCCTGCTCGGCTACGTGGTGCCGCAGTTCGCGCAGATGTACGAGAGCCTGGACGTGGCGCTGCCGTGGTTCACCAACGCAGTGCTGCAGCTGGGCCTGTTCGTGCGCGACTGGTGGGTGCTGCTGCTGGTGGTGCCGGCGCTGGTGGCGTTGTTCTTCGAACGCAAGGCGCGGCAACCGGCATTCCGGCTGGCGCTGGATGGCTGGCTGCTGCAGCGGCGCGGCATTGGCCGCCTGCTCGGCGAACTGGAAACCGCGCGGCTGGCACGCACGCTGGGCACCCTGCTGCGCAATGGCGTGCCGTTGCTGGGTGCCTTGGGCATCGCCCGCAACGTGCTGGGCAACCGCGCGCTGGCTGCCGACGTGGAAGCCGCCGCGGACGAAGTGAAGAACGGTGCCGGCCTGTCGCTGGCACTGTCACGCGGCAAGCGTTTCCCACGCCTGGCCCTGCAGATGATCCAGGTCGGCGAGGAATCCGGTGCCCTCGATACCATGCTGCTGAAGGCCGCCGACACGTTCGAGCAGGACAGCGCCCGGCGCATCGATCGCCTGCTGGCGGCGATGGTGCCGGCGATCACCCTGGTGCTGGCCTCGGTGGTCGGTGCGGTGATCGTGGCCGTGCTGGTGCCGCTGTACGACCTGACCAATGCCATCGGTTGACGATGGATCCCTACGCAACCCCGACACTCCGCAACTGAAAGGACCGACCATGATTGCTTCCCGTCGACCGATCCGCCTTTCCTTCACCGCCGCGCGCAACCAGTCGGGCATGAGCCTGCTGGAAATCATCATCGTCATCGTGCTGATCGGCGCGGTGCTGACCCTGGTCGCCAGCCGTGTGCTGGGCGGTGCCGACCGCGGCAAGGCCAACATCGCCAAGGCGCAGGTGCAGACCGTCGCCTCCAAGATCGACAACTATCAGATCGACACCGGCAAGCTGCCGGGTTCGCTGAACGACCTGGTGACCGCACCGGCCGGTGTTGGCGGCTGGCTGGGCCCGTATGCCAAGCCGGCCGATCTGAACGACCCGTGGGGCCACGCGCTGGAATACCGTGCGCCGGGCGAAGGCCAGCCGTACGAGCTGGTCAGCCTGGGCAAGGATGGCAAGGCCGGCGGCAGCAGCGTCGACGCCGACATCCGTTACCAGCCGTAAACCCGTATGACGCATTTCCTGCCGCGCCGGCTGCCACGCCCGCGCCTGCACGGCAGGCGCGCGGCAGGCCTGTCGCTGCTGGAAATGCTGCTGGTGATCGCGCTGATCGCTGCGATCGGCCTGATCACCGCCGCAGGGCTGTCGCGCGGCTTCTCTGGCATGCAGCTGCGCAGCGCCGGCAAGGACATCGCCAACCAGCTGCGCATGGTGCGCGCACAGGCGATCGCCCGCGGTGAGCCGCAGCGTTTCGTCATCGAACCGGCAACGCGGCGCTGGGAAGGCGCCAACCAGCGCCACGGCGAGGTGCCGGCACAGCTGCAGGTGCAGTTCGAAGGCGCCGCGCAGCTGGCCACCGCGCCAGGCCAGGGCGTGATCGAGTTCCACCCCGATGGTGGCTCCAGCGGTGGCCGCATCCGGCTGCAGCGTGACGATGCCGAATGGCGCATCGACGTGGGCTGGCTGACCGGTGAGGTCCGCTCCGGCCCCTGGCGGTCGCAATGAAGCGGCGCGCCCGCGGCTTCACCCTGCTGGAAGTGATCATCGCCTTCGCCCTGCTCGGGTTGGCGTTGACCCTGCTGCTGGGGAGTCTTTCCGGTGGCGCGAAACAGGTGCGCGACGCCGAGCTGCGCACGCGTGCGGTGCTGCATGCGCAGTCGCTGCTGGCCGAAGCCGGTGTTGCCTCGCCACTGCAGGTCGGCAGCCAGCAGGGGGACTGGGAACAAGGGCGCTACCACTGGCAGCTGCAGGTGCAGCCGTGGGTGGAGCCACGCGCGAACAACCTGGCGCAGGCACAATCGCAATCACCGGGTGCCCCCTGGTTGGCCGAGCTGCAGCTGCAGGTACGCTGGGGCGACAGTGAGCGCGAGCAGCTGCGCTGGCGCAGCCTGCGCCTGTTGCCGCCGGACCTGGAGAGCGCGCGATGAAGCACCGAGCCGCGGGTTTCACTCTGGTTGAAGTGATGCTGGCCACGGTGCTGCTGGCCGGTGGCCTGGCCCTGGCGTTCGCCAGCGTGCGCTCGGCGATGGCGGTCAGCCAGCGCGGCGAGCAGATCGCTGCCGAGAGCGAACGCATGCGCGCAGTGGAGACCTTGCTGCGTCGGCAACTGGCAGGCGCGCTGCGTACGCCACTCGAAGCGCCCGATCCCACCCGCGAGCCGATCTTCTTCCAGGGTGAAGAAAGCCGCATGCTGTTCGCCGCCGATCTGCCGGGATATCTCGGACGGGGGGGATCGTACCTGCATGCACTGCAGGTTGATGGCCGCAGCGGCCAGCAGCGCCTGTTGCTGGACCTGGTGCTGTTGCAGGAAGGCGAGCGCATCGCGGAAAATCCGCCACGCCCGCCAGAAGTGCTGGTGGAGAACCTGAAGTCGGTGCAACTGCGTTATCGCGGCATCGATGCCAGCACCGGCCAGGTGACCGACTGGATGCCGCGCTGGGACGACACCCGGCGCCTGCCGATGCTGGTGGAGATCCAGATCGTGCCGGCCAAGGGGGCGCCCTGGCCGACGCTGGTGGTGGCGCCGCGTGCCGGTGGCAGCGGAGGTGCACGGTGAACCGGCAACATGGCGCGGCACTGGTACTGGTGCTGTGGCTGATCGCATTGATGACCGCACTGGTCGGTGCGTTCGCGTTGAGCGCCCGTGTCGAGCACCTGCAGCAGCGGGTACTGGATGACGATGCGCGCGGCCAGGAACGTGCGCGCGCGGGTCTGGAGTACGCGCTGACGCGCCTGTCCGCCGATCCGCAGCGGGCGCCGTGGCGCGCTGATGGCCGTACCTACCGCTGGCAGTTCGATGACGCCAGCATCGAGATCAAGGTGCTGGATGAGAACGGCAAGATCAACCTGAACCTGGCCGACGTGACCCTGCTGACCGCCTTTCTCAAGGCGCTGGGCGAAGACGAGGGGGCTGCGCGGCAGCTGGCCGGTGCCATCGTCGATTGGCGTGACGAGGACAGCCTGCTGCAGCCTGGGGGCGGTGCCGAAGCGCCTGACTATGCGGCGGCCGGGTTGCCGTATGGCCCGCGCAACAAGCGTTTCGAGACCCTCGGCGAGCTGCAGCGGGTGCTCGGCATGCGTGGGCCGCTGTACCAGAAGATGCTGCCGCACCTGACCCTGTACAGCCGACAGGCGCGACCCGATCCGCAGTTCGCCAGCGCCGTGGTGTTGACCGCATTGGGCCTGGACGCGGATACGGTGCTGGCCCAGCGTGCCCAGCAGGAGCGTGATGCCGATTCCGCTGCCGGTGCGTCAACCCTTGCCAGCAGCAGTGGCACCTATAGTATCGAGTCCCGTGTCACCGACGGCAGTGGACGCCGGTCGGTGTTGCAGGCAGTGGTACGCAATGGCTCGGGCGGGGTTCCCGGGCGGTCCTACACAGTGCTTCGCTGGGAGCAGGGAATGACAGCAAGATGACGGCTTGGCAGGACAGTCTGCGGCAGGTGCAGGGCCGGATCGGCCCGGGTGCCGGCCGTTTCCTGCGCTGGTGGCGGCAATCGCTGCTGGCCTGGGTGCCGGCTCGTTGGCAGTGGGCGCTGGGCTGGGCACAGGCGCGCCTGCTGCTGCAGCGCGAGGGCGACCAGCTGCAGGTCTGGCGTGAGGCAGGCGAGCGTCGCGAGCCAGTGGCGCGCCTGCCGTGGCCGTTGTCGCCGGCTGAACTGGACCGGGTGCTGGAAGCGCGCCTGCGCAGCCTGCCGCGGCTGTGGCTGCTGCCGGCCAGCGATGTACTGCGTCGCCAGCTGCGGCTGCCCGCGGCGGCCGCCGACCGCCTGCGCGCGGTGGTTGGTTTCGAGATCGATCGGCAGACGCCATTCGAATCCAGCCAGGTCAGCTATGACGTGCGTGAACTCGGCGTGGCCGGCGAAGGCCAGCTGCAGGTCGAACTGGTGGCCTGGCCGTTGCGCCAGCTGGAGGCCTGGCGCAATGACGTGGGCCAGTGGGCCGATGCGCTGGCCGGTGTCGATGCGATCGATGCACAGGGCAACACGCTGCAGGTGAACCTGCTGCCGCCCGCACAGCGCCAGTTGCGGACCGATCCGATGCGGCGCTGGAACCTGCTGCTGGCGGTGGCCGCCGTGGTGATGCTGGTGCTGGCCGGCCTGCAACTACTCGACAACCGCCGCGCGGCGGCCGATGAACTGCGTGCACAGGTGGAACGCAGTGCACGCAGTGCGCGCGGCGTGGCCAGCGAACGTGCGCAGCTGCAGGCGCTGATCGATGGTGCGGCGTTCCTGGAAAAGCAGCGCAGCCAGCGCGCCGGGACGGTGGAGATCTGGACCGAGCTGACCCGGCGCCTGCCGGAGGGCACCTACCTGGAAAAGCTGGCCATCGAGAGCAACAACCTGCAGTTGATCGGGCTCAGCCGCGAGGCCTCGCAGCTGGTGCAGCTGCTGCAGGACGCGCCGCAGTGGCGCAAGGTCAACCTGACCGGTGTGCTGCAGGCCGATGGCGCCGCCAGTGGCCGCGACCGCTTCACCATGACCGCTGAGCTGCAGCCGTTGCCGGCAGCGGCCCCGACCCGGGAGGCGGCCGATGCCGATGCCAAGCGCACGCCGTGACCGCTGGCTGGCGCTGGCGCTGCTGCTGGCAGTGCTGGGCCTGGCCTACCTCCTGCTGGTGCACCCGTGGTTCACCCAGCCGTTGCGCGAGATCGATGCCGATGTCGCGGCGCTGCGCGAGCGCGAGTCGCGTGTGCAGGCACAGCTGCAGCAGCAGCCGCAGATCGAACAGCGCCTGCGTGCCACCCGTGAAGCCTTGCAGCAACGGCCAGGCTTCCTGCGCGAGGCCACTGCCGAGGCCGCCGCCGCCGCGCTTGGCGCCAAGCTGCAGGATGCGGTGGCGATGGCCAGCCCGGGCAACCGCAGCTGCACCATCAGCAACCGCACGCCGCTCACCGACAACCGGCGCGACGCCGAGTTCGTACGCGTCGCCATGCAGGTGCGCCTGCGCTGTGGCGTGGCCGAACTGGCCACCGTGCTGCACAGCCTGGAAACCGGCAGCCCACGCTTGTTCGTCGACAACCTCAACCTGATCGCGCAGCGTTTCCAGCAGTCGCCGAATGAATCCGGACTCGGCCTGGACGTGTCGTTTGAACTGGCGGGCTATCTGCTGCCGGGTGCCGCTGCCGATGGCGCTGCCCCGGCACCTGCAGCCGAGCCGGGCGCGGCACCGCAACCGCCATCGACCGCACCGACACCCGCACCGGCTGCGCCGCAAGCGGGGCAGGAGGTGGCGGATGAAACTTGAGCAGATCAGCCTGCGCACCGGCTTCCTGCTGGCTCTGGCCGGCTGGGCGGCGGCGGTCTGGCTGGCCACCGGCTTTGGCCTCGGCAGCCAGCTGCCCGGCACCGACGGTGATGCCGACACGGCGCCCTCGCTGCCAGCCCTGCCGCCACTGGCCGCCGAGCGCATGGCCAGCGCCGACAGTTACAGCGCCATCGGCGAACGTCCGCTGTTCGCCGAAGACCGCAAGCCGCGACCGTATCTGCTGGGAGGCAGCGAACCGGCCGCCAGCGCCGCGCTGCGCTTGACCGGCGTGCTGCTGACTGGCGATTTCGGCATGGCCACGTTCACCACCGAACAGAACCGTTCGCTGCGTCTGCGCCTCAATGGCGACGCCGTGGATGGCTGGCAGCTGGTGGGGCTGGCGCCACGCCAGGCCACGGTGATCGGCCCCGGCGGCAGCCAGGTGCTGGAACTGGCCGTGTTCAACGGCCAGGGCGGCGAACCACCGACCGTACTGCGTGGTGCCAACGGCGCGCCGCCCGCAGGCGCGATCGTGGTGCCGCCCCCGGCGGGTGCTCCACCAGCACCGTCCACGTCCGCAGCAGCTCCGCAGCCGCAGCAGCAGCCGGCTGGCGCCGTGCCTCCGCCCGCCGCTGCCCCACCTGCCAACACCAACGGCCCCAGCGAAGCGCAGATGCAGGCCATCCGCGAACGCATCCAGGCCCGTCGTCGCCAGCTGCAGCAACAACAGCAGCAACAACCGTCGCCGCCCCCGGGCGATGGCACCAACCGATAGAGTGAATGCATGAGCCTGCGTTTCCTTCCCTGGTCCTTTGCCCTCGCGCTGCTGGTCGGCTGCAGCACCGTGTCCGCGCCGCATGTGCAGCGCAAGGGCAATCTGTCGCCCACTGCCGAGGCCGGCCAAGCGGCCGAAGTCGCCGCTGACGCTGCCCGTGACGCCCAGGGCGCTCCGCAGGCGGTGATCCGACGTGGCACCGGCACCATGATCAACCGCGAAGCGGCCCGCGCTCCGGCACCGGCACTGCATGGCGCCAGCACCGGTGAGGCGACCTTCAATTTCGAAGGCGAGTCGGTGCACGCGGTGGTCAAGGCCATCCTCGGTGACATGCTGGGCCAGAACTACGTGATCGCACCCGGGGTGCAGGGCACGGTCACGCTGGCGACGCCCAAGCCGGTGTCGCCGGCGCAGGCGTTGAACCTGCTGGAAATGGTGCTGGGCTGGAACAACGCCCGCATGGTGTACAGCGGCGGCCGCTACAACATCGTCGCCGCCGATCAGGCGCTGGCCGGTACCGTCGCACCGAGCACGGCGCCGGCTGCCAGCGCGCGCGGTTTCGAAGTGCGTGTGATCCCGCTGCAGTTCATCTCCGCCACCGAGATGAAGAAGGTGCTGGAGCCGTATGCGCGGCCCAACGCCATCGTCAACGTCGACAGTGGCCGCAACGTGATCACCCTGGGCGGTACCCGCGCCGAGCTGGAAAACTACATGCGCACCGTCGAGATCTTCGACGTTGATTGGCTCTCGGGCATGTCGGTGGGCGTGTTCCCGATCCAGTCCGGCAAGGCCGAGCAGGTCGCCGCCGACCTTGAAAAAGTGTTCGGCGAGGAGAGCAAGACGCCCAGCGCCGGCATGTTCCGCTTCCTGCCGTTGGAAAATGCCAACGCGGTGCTGGTGATCACCCCGCAGGTGCGTTACCTGGACCAGATCCAGCAGTGGCTGGACCGTATTGATACGGCCGGTGGCAGTGCGCGCCTGTTCTCCTACGAGCTGCGCTACATCAAAGCACGTGACCTGGCCGAGCGCCTCAGCGAAGCGTTCGCCAGCAGTGGCAACCGCGGCGGCTCCAGCCCTGCATCGCTGGCACCGGGCGCGATGCCGTCGCAGCTGGGCAGCGACGGTGATCGTGGCATGGACAGCAACAACAGCAGCAATTTCGGTTCGACGTCGGGCAGTGGTTCCAGTGGCACCGGCAACGGCAGCATGAACCTGCCGCAGCGCCAGTCCGGCAATGTCAGCGTCAGCCTGGAAGTGGAAGGCGATCGCGTGGGCGTGTCGGCGGTGGAGGAAACCAACACCCTGCTGGTGCGTTCGACCCCGCAGGCCTGGCGTTCGATCCGCGAGGTGATCGAGAAGCTGGACGTGATGCCGCTGCAGGTGCATATCGAAGCACAGGTGGCCGAGGTCGCGCTGGATGGTGATCTGAAGTACGGCGTGAACTGGTTCTTCGACAACGCTGTGGCCGGACGGGCGCTGACCGGCGCATTGAGTGGCGTGACCCTGCCGGCGGCTGCCGGCGGCTCCTGGAGCAGCTTCGCCGGTGCCGCAACCGCCGGCGAAGGGCTGGGCTGGGCGTTCACCGGCCACAATGGCGCAGCGGTGGTAAGCGCGCTGGACAAGGTCACCGATGTACGCCTGCTGCAGACCCCCTCGGTGTTCGTGCGCAACAACGCCGAGGCCACGCTCAACGTGGGTGACAAGGTGCCGATCAATACCACCACGGTGAACACCGGTATCGGCACCAGCAGCTACAGCTCGGTACAGTACATCGACACCGGCGTGATCCTGAAGGTGCGGCCGCGCGTGACCCGTGATGGCACCGTGTTCCTCGACATCGTGCAGGAAGTGAGCAGTGCCTCCAACGTGCCGGACAATTGCAATCCGACGGAGCGCAACTGCAACCCGCGTATTTCCACCAAGAAGCTGTCGACCGAAGCGGCGGTGCAGAGCGGGGACACCATCATGCTGGCCGGCCTGATCACCGACACGGCCACCGATGGCAGCAGCGGTATTCCTGGCCTGAGCCGGATTCCCGTGGTCGGTGCACTGTTCGGGCAGAAGAGCCGCACCAGCCGTCGTTCGGAGGTGATCGTGCTGCTGACCCCGAGCATCGTGCGCAACGGGCAGGAAGCACGCACCCTGACCGACGAGTACAGCCAGCGCTTCCGCGCGATGGAACCGCTGAACCAGCCGCGCGCAAAGAAGTAAGGGGTTTACGGCCGGGCTGCGCCCGGCACCCGCAGAGGCTGGAGCAACAGCAACAGCAACAGCAACAGCGGGTTTCTGGGGGATGGCGGGGCGGTGTGGGTTGGCAGGACACGCCGTAAACCCGTCCCTGGGGGCTCGATGGCGCCATCCATGGCGCCAACGGTCCTGCCAACCCACACCGCCCCGCCTCTGACAGATTCCGTGTGCTGTTGGTAGGTGTCGACCTTGGTCGACACGCTGGATCCACACCATGCGTGGAAGACGCTCCATCGAAATCGAATATTTCGATATCTGTGAGATCTGAGCCGAGCATGGCTCGGCTCTACAGAAAGCAATGCCCGGCAGATCGCAGGCAACTGTCGAAGGCGGGGTGGGTCCGGTTGCGGGGGTGTCCGCGGCATGGATGCCGCGGCCAAGCCCCCATGGACGGGTTTACGGCGTCCCCCGCAACCGGACCCACCCCGCCATCCCCCAGGAACCCAGCCTTTGCTTCGGCTGTTGCTGTTGCTCCGGCCTGAAGCGGGCGCCGGGTGCAACCCGGCCGATACCCTCCCAGTGCTAGGCTGTGGCTACCGACAACCACGGAGGCGGGATGGGGGCGATCGTGTTGTTGCCGCTGTGCGTGGACGATGCTGCACTGGATCGTTGCCTGGCTGCGCTGGATGCCGGCACCGCGCCGGGAACCGCGGTCTGGTTGGCCGACGACGCGCAGACCGGGCCGCGTGCGCAGGCGGTGGTGGAACACTGGTTGGCACATACGCCATTGCAGGCCGAGTACACCCGGCGCGCACGGCCGCTGGGCGAAGTCGCCCACCTCGATGAAATGCTGCGCGCCTGCGATGGCCTCGACGTGGCGGTGCTGGCACCGGACAGCATGCCGGCACCGGGCTGGCTGCAGCAGCTGCAGGATGCCTTTGCCCGCGACGCGGCCATCGCAACCGCAACCCCCTGGTGCAACGCCGGTGAAACCTCCGCCTGGCCGCGCTTGGGCGAAATCAATCCCGAGCCTGAAGATCCGGACCTGCTGGCGCAGACCTGCGCGAGCCTGCCAACGCTGCACCCGGAGCTGCCGTCGGCGGTCACCCACGCGGTGCTGGTGCGTGGCAACGCGCGCCGTCGTGCCGGTGGCCTGGACGTGGACAGCTATGCCGGCTGGAACGCGGCGCTGGTCGACCTCAGCCTGCGCATGGCCGGATTGGGTTGGCGCAACGTGCTGTGCGAGACCGCCTTCGTCAGCCGGGCAGGGGAGGCGGTCAGCCGTGACGGCGATCTCGAAGCACTGGCCGCGCGCTGGCCGGGCTGGGTGCCTCGGTTGGCGGACTTCCTGATGCACGACCCGCTGCACGGGCTGCGCGCCGACCTGCAGCAGCGCATGCGGCAGGCGATAATGCCGAAGGAACAGGGCGACCTGTTCGTCCCGTCCGCGCCGGAGCCACCCGTTTGAATGTTGCCATTGCCGCCATCGTCGTCACCTACCAGAGTGGCAGCACCATCGACGCCTGCCTCTCGCGCCTGCGCCAGGCGCAGGACGTGGCCGAGATCCGGGTGATCGACAATGGCTCGATGGATGGCACGCTGGACATCGTGCAGCGGCATGCCAGCCACGACCCCCGCGTGCGCTTCGTCGGCAATCCGGACAATCCCGGCTTTGCCGCCGCCAACAACCAGGGCGTGGCCGATTCGCACAGCCCGTGGCTGGCCTTCATCAACCCGGATCTGATGGTCGAGCCGGATACGTTGGCTGAACTGCGCCGCCGTGCCGAAGCCTTGGGCGACTGCCTGCTGGGTGTTGAGCAGCTGGACGAGCATGGCCATGCCGACGAGGCGGTGCGCCGTCGTGATCCGGATTTCCTGTTGATGCTGCGTTCGCCCGGGAAGGGCTCGAAGCTGGCGGTACCGCGTGAGCCGCACCTGGCGCTGCAGCGGGTGCCGGCCCTGTCCGGTGCGCTGCTGATGATGCCGCGCGCACTGTTCGAGCGCATCGGCGGCTGGGACGCGGGCTACCGCCTGCACGCCGAGGACCTGGACCTGTGCCGCCGCGCACGCGAGGCCGGCGCAGTGGTGGCGATCGCCAACGACCTGCATGTCACCCACGTGCGCGGTGTCTCCAGCCGTTCGCGGCCGTTCTTCGTTGAATGGCACAAGCACAAGGGCCTGTGGCGCTATTTCCAGAAGTTCGAGGCCAGGCAGCGCTCGCTGCCGGTGTGCGTGGCGGTGTGGGGCGCGATCTGGGCGCATGCCCTGATGCTGGTGCCGAGGCTGCTGCGCAGGTCGTTGTAGAGCCGAGCCCACGCTCGGCTCAGGCAACATCCAGCCGAGCGTGGGCTCGGCTCTACGGAAGGCGGGCGCGCCCACGGTTCACTCCGCCGGGCGCATAATCCGCCCCATGCCTATCATCCAGTCCCTGCTCGACACCGATCTGTACAAGTTCACCATGATGCAGGCGGTGCTCCACCAGCACCCCGGCGCCCAGGTGCAGTACCGGTTCAAGTGCCGCACCCCCGGCATCGACCTGGCCCGCTACATCGACCAGATCGACGAAGAGATCGACCACCTGTGCAGCCTGCGCTTCAGTGATGCGGAGCTGGATTACATGCGTGGCCTGCGCTTCGTGAAGCCGGACTTCGCCGATTTCCTCGGCCTGTTCCACCTCGACCGCAAGTACATCCAGCTGCGCGCGTCGAAGACCGTGCCCGGCGAGATCGAACTGGACATCACCGGTCCGTGGCTGCACACCATCCTGTTCGAAGTGCCGCTGCTGGCGATCATCAACGAAGTCTGGTTCCGCAACACCACCACGGCCGATTTCGCCGAGGGCGAGCGCCGCCTGCAGGCCAAGGCCGCGCTGCTGCGCGATACCCCCGGCTTCGAGCAATGCCGCATCGCCGACTATGGCAGCCGTCGACGCTACTCGCGTGACTGGCACGCCCGCCTGCTGCCGCTGCTGCGCGATGCGCTCGGCCCGCAGCTGGTCGGTACCAGCAACGTGCACTTCGCCCGCCTGTACGGCATGACCCCGCACGGCACCATGGCCCATGAGTACCTGCAGGCGTTCCAGGCACTGGGCCCGCGCCTGCGTGATTCGCAGGTGGCGGCACTGGAGTCGTGGGCGCGCGAGTATCGCGGCGATCTGGGCATCGCGCTGTCCGACGTGGTCGGCCTGGATGCGTTCCTGCGCGACTTCGACATGTACTTCTGCAAGCTGTTCGACGGCGTGCGCCATGATTCCGGCGATCCGTTCGACTGGGGTGACCGCATGCTTGCGCACTTCCAGCAGCGCCGCGTCGATCCGCGCAGCAAGGTGCTGGTGTTCAGCGACGGGCTCGACATCGCCAAGGTGATGCGCCTGTACGACTACTTCAGGGGGCGCTGCCAGGTCGCGTTCGGCGTCGGCACCCACCTGACCAATGATCTGGGCCCGACGCCGCTCAACATCGTCATCAAGATGGTCCGCTGCAACGGCCAGCCGGTGGCCAAGCTCAGCGATTCGCCGGGCAAGAGCATGTGCGACGATCCCGGCTATCTGGCCTATCTGCGCCAGGTGTTCGAGTTGCCGCAGCCGGAGTAATACCGGCCGGCAGGGCTTACAGGTAGTCGACCACGACCAGGTAAGCACCCTGCAGCGGCTGCTGCTTCGAAGCCTGCACGCTGTAGCGCTCGGAGAAGGCGATATCGCCGGCGCGCATCGCGCTGGCCGACACCGACAGCTTCTGGCCCTGACGCTTGCCATCGCGCAGCGTCGCGGCCTGGCCATCGGCCAGTGCCGTCACGGCCACCGTCGAGCCCTTGGCCGACGGCGGGCAGGCCGCCAGGCTCAGCTCACCCTGGGACAGGTTCGTCGTGCAGCCCGGCTCGGCGATACGGCCGCTGAAACGGATGCTGCCGCTGCTGGCCTGGGCCAGTGCACTGACGGACATCAGGGCCACACACAGCAGAATGGAATTCCTCATGACACGTTCTCTGGTTCGGTGTGTCCTAGTTAGCGACAGGTTCGATCCGTCTTTAATAGGACAAATCCGAATCTGCTAGGGCCATCACCAAGAAAGAGTGATGCGCATCAAATAAGGCGATTTCCACCTGAAAAAGGCCTGTTTTCGCGCATGCCGAACGCGCCGCTCAACCCGTCATCCAGGGCCGTTCGCGACCTGATCGCGTCGCCGTCAAATCCTCCATGCCCGTCGGGATCCCATTCTGCCTACCACGTCACATTTAATGCGTCAATGAATTGGCGTTCAGAAAAATAATGAGACTTTCATCACAGTTGTGCCTATACTTGCGTCACGGATTCAGGGGAAGGTATGTCCGAGTCCGGCCACAGGTGAGACGCAAGGATGGGTCTTGATAGCCCGGCAGTGCTCCTTGCTTCCTCCTCTACTTCTCATCTCTTCAGTAGGGTTAGGTAAAAGCGAATGCACAAGATCAATCTCATTGCCGCTCTGATGCTGGCCGCCGCTCCGCTGGCCGCCAACGCCGCCGACGGCACCATCACCTTCAATGGCAAGGTCACCGACAAGACCTGCACCATCTCGACCCCGGGCGGCAAGGACTTCGCCGTCAACCTGCCGACCGTGTCCAAGAACACTCTGGCCACCGCCGGTGCCGTTGCGGGCCGTACCCCGTTCGCCATCAACCTGACCAAGTGCAGCGCCGGCAACGTCGCGACCTACTTCGAGCCGGGTTCGACCGTCGACTTCAACAGCGGCCGCCTGGTCAACCAGTCCTCGGCCAACGCTGCCACCAACGTGCAGCTGCAGCTGCTGGGTTCGAACAACCAGTTCCTGCCGATCAAGGCTGCCGGCGCTGGCCTGGCCCAGACCAACTCGCAGTGGGTCACCGTCGGCACCGACGGCTCGGCCGATCTGAACTACTACGCTGAGTACTACGCCACTGCCGCCGCCACCCCGGGCGACGTCACCAGCAGCGTCAAGTACACGATCATCTACAACTGATCGTAGCCGTACCCGCACTGGCCGGCGTACGCGCCGGCCAGTGCTCCGCGGCCTCTGGCCACACCCCTCGAGCGTAGTACTTCCGATGAAAGCAATCTTTCCCCGGGCGCTGCTGCTGGCAGCGTTCACGCTGCCCTTCTGCCAGAACGCTCTGGCCGGCGTGGTGGTCAACGGCACGCGAGTGATCTATCCGGCGCAGGCGCGCGAAGTCACCGTGCAGGTCGACAACGTGGGCGAATCGCCGGCGCTGGTGCAGGCCTGGATCGACAGCGGCGACGCCAACCAGACCGCTGATACCAGCGATGCCCCGTTCGTACTGACGCCGCCCATCGCGCGCGTCGAGCCGGGCCGCAGCCAGGCGTTGCGCCTGATCTTCTCCGGCGCGCAGCTGCCGACCGACCGCGAGTCGGTGTTCTGGCTGAACGTGCTGGACGTGCCGCCGTCGCCCGACAACGCCGACAGCGGTGACCAGAATTACCTGCAGGTCGCGTTCCGTTCGCGGCTGAAGCTTTTCTACCGGCCGCAGGGCCTGAAGGGCGTCGCCAACGACGCGCCGGCAGCGCTGCGCTGGACCCGCACTGGCGACCGCCTGCGGGTGGAAAACCCGAGCCCCTTCCACGTCACGCTGGCTGAAGTGCATGCCGTGACCGGCAGCAGCGAGAAGACCGTCGAAGACAAGGGCGCGATGGTCGCGCCGAAGCAGAGCCTGGAGTTCACCGCACCGGCGGGCTCCGACCAGGTGCGCTTCATCACCATCAACGATTACGGCGGTCGGGTGGAACACAAGGTCCGCCTCGGCAGCACCGGGGGCTGAACGCGCCGCGCGGGACTTGGGCCTGCGCATCCCGCCACCGCCGCCGTGCGGCGAATTGAAGGAATGTCAGTGTGATCGGAAACAGATTGACATTGTCGATCCATCAGGCGATCTGCCTGCTGGTTGCTGGCGTGGCCTGCCCAGGATGGGCGCTGGCTGCCCCGGCCAATCTCGGCGAACAGGCGCTGATGGCGCAGAGCGGTGCGGCCAATGCGCGTGCACCCGAGTCGGCCCAGTTCAACTCCAGCTTCCTGTCCGGCCAGGCCAAGCAGGTCGATCTGGCGTCCTTCACCAATGGCAACCCGATGGTGGCCGGCACCTACCGCGTCGACGTCTACGTCAACGGTGGCTGGCAGGGCCGCCGCGACCTGCAGTTCAAGGCCGATGAGCAGGGCCGTGTCGACGCCTGCCTGCCGTTGCCGATGCTGGAAGAAATGGGCGTGGACAGCGAGGCCGTGCTGCTGCAGCAGGATCCGTCCGTGCCGACCGACAAGACCAGCTGCGTGCCGGTGCAGCGGCGCATGGCCAATGCCTACGGCATCTATGACAGCGGCAACCTGCGTTACGACCTTAGCATCCCGCAGGTGTTCCTGCGTCGTGAAGCGCGTGGCTACGTCAATCCTTCGCTGTGGGACCGCGGCATCAATGCCGGCTTCGTCGGCTACAGCTTCAACGCCATCGACAGCGACAGCCGCGTCGAGGGTGGCCAGCGCAACCGCAGTGCCTACCTCGGCCTCAACGCCGGCCTGAACCTGGGGGGCTGGCAGTTCCGCCACGATTCCAACCTGACCTGGTCCGAAGGCAACGGCCGCCACTGGCAGAGCATCGCCACTTACGCACAGCGCGGCATCCCGCAGGTGCGCGGCATGCTCACCATCGGTGAGGCCTACACCACCGGCGAACTGTTCGATTCGATCGGTTACCGCGGCGCCAGCCTGGCCAGCGATGACCGCATGCTGCCCGATTCGCTGCGCGGCTACGCGCCGGTCGTGCGCGGCATTGCCGAAACCAACGCACGCGTTGAAGTGCGCCAGAACCAGCAGCTGATCTATTCCTCCACCGTGTCGCCGGGCAGCTTCGTCATCGACGACCTGTACCCGACCGGCTACGGCGGCGACCTGGAAGTGAGCGTGATCGAGGCCGATGGCCGCCGCCGCGAATTCAAGGTGCCGTTCGGTTCGGTGCCGCAGATGCTGCGCGAAGGCGTGTCGCGCTACGCGCTGACCGCCGGCCAGGTGCGCAACAAGCTGCTGGCCGATGAGCCGTGGCTGGTGCAGGGCACCTACCAGCGCGGTATCGGCAACCAGCTGACCCTGTACGGCGGCACGGCGCTGAGCGATGGCTACCTGTCGCTGCTGTACGGTGTCGGCCTGTCCACGCCGGTCGGCGCCTTCGCCGCCGACGTCACTCATGCACGCACCTCGTTCGACCACTATGGCGACCACACCGGTGCCAGCGTGCGCTTGAGCTACAGCAACATGATCGGCGAGACCGGGACCAACCTGACCCTGGCCGCCTACCGTTATTCGACCGAGGGCTTCTACAGCCTGCAGGACGCGCTGTATGGCCGTGATTCGGACAAGCGCGGCATCGATCCGACCACCCGTGGCCGTCAGCGCAGCCAGTTCCAGGTAACGCTGAACCAGCCGCTGGGCCGTCGCGGCGGCGCGCTGTACGTGACCGGCTCGGTGCGTGACTTCTACGACCGTTCCGGCACCTCCAAGCAGTACCAGGTGGGCTACAACAATGCCTGGCGTTCGGTGAACTACGGCTTCTCGGCGCTGCGCACCGAAGAGGGCGTGCTTGGCCGCTCCGACACCCAGTACCTGCTGTCGATGAGCGTGCCGCTGGGCCGTGGCACCCACCCGGTGTCGTTCAGCGCCGATCTCGGCGTGCGCGACCGCGGTGGCTACGACAACAGCCGCGTCGGCATCACCGGTTCGACCGGCGTCGACAACAACTTCAGCTACGGCGTGGCCCTGTCCGATTCCCGCGAGGGTGGCACCACCGCTGTCGGCAATGCCGAGTACCGCAGCCGCTACTCCGCGTTGAACGCCACCTACAGCCATTCGCGTGATTTCCGCCAGGCCTCGGTCGGTGCCAACGGCAGCGTGGTCGTGCATCCGGGCGGCTTCACGTTCACCCCGCAGCGTGGCGATACCATGGTGCTGGTCGAAGCACCGGGTGCGCGCGATGCGATCGTCAGCAACGCCCCGGGCCTGCGCGTCGATGGCCGTGGCTACGCCGTGGTGCCGTACGTGTCGCCGTACCGCCTCAACACCGTCACCCTCGACCCGCAGGGCATGGCCCACGACGTCGAACTGGAAAGCACCAGCCAGTCGGTCGCGCCGTTCGCCGGTGCGATCAGCTACCTGCGCTTCGATACCCGCAAGGGCAACGCGCTGCTGATCCAGGTCCGCAACCCCGATGGCCGCACCATGCCGTTCGGTGCACAGGTCAAGGACGAGCAGGGCCAGCCGGTGGGCATGGTCAGCCAGGGTGGCCGCCTGTACGTGCGCAGTGACAAGAACCAGGGCAGCCTGCTGGTGGAGTGGGGCGCCGGCGCCGACCAGCGCTGCACCGTCGATTACCAGGTACCGGCAGGCGCCGATGCGTCCAAGACCGGCTTCATCCCGCTGGAGGCAGCATGCCGATGATTTCTTCCCGTGGCCGCAAGGCACTCGCCGGCCTCGCATTGTTGGGCGGTGTGTTGCTGGCACAGCAGGCCAGTGCGGCCTGCCGCATCCAGATCAACGGTTTCGTTGCGCAGGACGTCACCATGGACATGGGGCAGATCGTGATCCTGCCCAGCACGCCGGTCGGTGGCGTGATCAAGGAAATCAGCGAATCGATCAACCAGCGTGACCGGGTTGCCAGCTGTGACTACTGGTCCGGAGGCCGTTCGATCGGTGAGTACGTCAACGCTGCGCAGAAGCGCCCGGTGCCGGGCTTCTCGGATACGTATGAAACCGATGTTCCTGGCGTGGGCATCAAACTGTTCCGTGATTCGGGTTCGATCCAGGTCTATTACCCGCATCAGCTCACTTTCGGCGGCAATTCGACGGTTACGTTGATCGGCGGTCGCTTCCGCATTCAGCTGATCAAGACTGCCGCTCAGACCGGTTCCGGCGTGATCGCGCCGAATGGCCGCTTCACCACGTATTACTTCGACGGTGATGGCCCCGGGCGTCCCGTGCTGACCTCGACCTTCAAGGGCTCGGGCACCACCGTGGTCAGCCCGACCTGCGAAGTGCAGGCCGGCAGCCGCAACATTGCCGTCGATTTCGGCAGCGTGGCCAACACCACCTTCACCGGTGTCGGCTCCAAGGCCGTTGATCGTGACTTCGAGATCCGCCTGAACTGCCAGGGCAGCAATGTCGCGGCCTACCAGAGCAAGATCGGCATCCGCCTCGATGCCGACCAGGACAGCTCGAACATGCCGGGCGTACTGAAGCTCAGTGCGGCCAGCAACAGCGCCACCCGCATCGGCATCCAGATGGTCCAGCGCGATGGCAGCACCGAGCGCGAAGTGCGCTTCGGCCAGACCATCAACGTCGGCACCACCGCGCCGGGTACCAGCGTGATGGCACTGCCGCTGCGTGCACGCTATGTGCAGACCCAGGCCGGCACCGTCGGCGCCGGTGTCGCGAACGGCCAGGCCACGTTCACCATCCAGTACGAGTAAGGCGGCCGCAGGCCGCGCCACTGCTGCGTTCCACCGCAACGTCGTCCGTTCCACGGGCGGCGTTGACTGCGTCTTGATCCTGCAACGATGAAGATCGATGCCACGACGCGCATACAGTCGACTTAATGTGATGTATGTCGCGAATTTGGAGTTTCCTCATGAGATGACCGTCTCCTGCCTGCGGGTATTGGACGGGATCATCGAAAGGATCCAGACGTGGCTACAGCTGCCTGCCCCTCGTCGCACCGGCCTTCCGGAGCGCTGCCATGAAGGTCCTGTCGGTGTTCGGCACGCGGCCGGAAGCGATCAAGATGGGGCCGCTGGTACGGGCCCTGGCGGGGGCTGCGGACATCGAATCGGTGGTCTGCATCACCGGCCAGCACCGGGCGATGCTGGACCAGGTGATGTCGCTGTTCGAGATCACTGCCGACCATGACCTGGATGTCATGGTGCCCAACCAGACCCTCAATGGGCTGTGCGCGAAGCTGTTCGAGCGGCTTGACGCGCTCTACACGCAGGTGCGCCCGGACCGGGTGCTGGTGCATGGCGATACCACCACGGCGATGACTGCGGCGCTGGCCGCGTTCCATCACCGCATCCCGATCGGCCACGTCGAGGCCGGCCTGCGCACCGGCGACATCAACCGGCCCTGGCCGGAGGAAATGAACCGGCGGGTGATCGATGTGGTCGGCCACCAGCTGTATGCGCCCACCCCCAGCTCGCGCGCCAACCTGGCCCGGGAGCATCTGGGCGGGCAGATCCTGGTCACCGGCAACACCGTCATCGATGCCCTGCAGCAGACCGTAGAGCGCCTGGATGCCGATCCGGCACTGCGAGCCCATGCCGATCAGCCCTTCCACATGCTTGACCCCGGCCGTCGGCTGCTGCTGGTCACCGGCCATCGCCGCGAGAGTTTCGGCCAGGGCTTCGAGGACATCTGCCGCGCGCTGGCCGAACTGGCGCGGCGGCCGGACCTGCAGGTGCTGTACCCGGTGCACCTCAACCCGAACGTGCAGGGCCCGGTCAACGCCCACCTCGGCCACCTCGACAACGTGCACCTGGTGCCACCGCAGGATTACCTGCGCTTCGTGCGCCTGATGCAGCGTGCGGACGTCATCCTCACCGACTCCGGGGGAGTGCAGGAAGAAGCGCCCGCGCTGGCCAGACCCGTTCTGGTGATGCGCGACGTCACCGAGCGCCCGGAGGCGGTCGAGGCCGGTGTGGTGACGCTGGTCGGTACCACGCCCTCGCGCATCGTCGAGGGGGTCAATGCGGCACTGGCCCAGCCACCGCAGCCGACCCGCTTCGATCCTGATGCCAGTCCCTACGGGGACGGCCGCGCCAGCGCCCGCATCGTCGCTGCCCTGCGCGGCACGCCGCTTCCCGAATTCTCGCCCGGTCTCCGCAGCGGCGGTGCCGCCCACCCCCATCCGCATGAAGTGACGCCATGACCCAGACCGGCCGCTCTCCCCTGTTTGTTTCCGCCGCCGCGTTCGTCCTGTCGGGCGTGGTTGGCACTGCCCATGCCGCCGACAACGTCGCCGGCCAGTTCGCCGAATGGAGCGGCGACAGCACGGTGAACCGGCAGATGACCCTGCGCGAACTTGGTTTCCGCCAACCGCTGGTGCTGAGCGGGCAGGAGAGCCAGCGCGAGCTCTACCTGCCGGTGCCGGCCGGCGTCGCCACCCGCGATGCGCAGCTGCAGCTGGATGGGCGTTACGTGCGCGGTCACGCCGGGCGCACCTCGGGCCTGTGGTCGGTCGATGGCGATCCGATCGCCGCGCGCTCGATCACCGACGCGCAGGGCGACGCCAGCCAGCTGCTGGCCATCGATGGCGAACCCCGGCAGAACGGTTTCGTGCGGGTCGGCGTCGGCTGGTGGTCGATCGTGTCCGACTACCAGTGTGCCGACCAGAGCGCACCGGCCAACGTGCTGCGGCTGTCGCCGGACTCGCGCTTCAGCTACCGCTTCGATGGGCGTGCCGTGGATACCGTGGCCAAGGCCTGGGGCGCGCTGCCACCGCAGGTGCGGCTGCTGGTGGATGGCAAGGCGCTGCAGGCGCCGGCCTACGACGCCGCCTGGCGCATCGGTACCGCGTTGCAGGTCGGCGGCAAGCAGGTGCAGGTGGTGGCGCTGCCCAAGGTCGGTGACAGCGTCGACCTGACCGGCATCAGCATCCCGGCCAGCCTGCAGGGCGTGCCGGCCTATGCCGCGCTGGTTGCCGGCGAGCGTACGCATGCGATCAAGGACCTGGCCGAAGTGGGGGCGCTGCTGTCGTTGCGTGACAGTGGGCCCTTGGCCGCTGACGTGATGATCGGCAGCGATGCGTTGCGGACCGGCGCACGCGCGGCACTGGACGCGCTGGCCGTACAGGTTGCCGCTACGGGTGCCGATGCGGGCACGGCCTTCAGTGCCTGGCGCAGTGCCGACATGGCTGGGCTGGAAAAGCCCGCGGCCAACGCCTCGGTCAGCGTGGTCGCTGTTGCCGGGCGCCCGACGCTGGTGGTCGACCCGGCGGCGGCAGGCAAGGTCGCCGGGTTGTTCGCAGAACAATGGCGCAGCTACGCGCTGGGCCGCAGCCTGCAGGTCAGCCAAGCGGGAACGCCGAAGCTCGACGGTGACCAGGTGCTGTTGAGCCGGCTCGGCAACATCGCCGGTACGATGGATGTCGTCACCCGTGCCGACCGCAGCGCGAGTTTCGACCTCGGCGCGCTGTCGGCCGATGGGCGCCTGCCCGAGGAAGTGGTGATCGATGTCTCGGCGGCACCCAACGCCGCCGGACAGGGTGCGGTGGCGACGATCTACTTCAACGATTACCTGCTGGGTGGCAAGGTGCTGTCGGCCAACGGCCAGCCGCAACGGCTGGTGGCCAAGGTGCCGGCCTACGCCCTGTCGGCGCGCAACGAGATCCGCGTCAGCTTCCTGCGCCAGCCGGCACGCCCCTATTGCCACGATCCGGCCACCGGCTACCCGGTCTCAATCCTGCCCAGCAGCCACCTGACCCTGGCCAAGCGTTCGCTGGGCAGTGACTTCGTCGGTGCCAGCAGCCAGCTGTCGCGCGGCAACCAGGTGTTCGTGCCCGGCACCTGGCTGCAGGACGCGCCGACCTCACTGGGCAAGGTCATCGCCGTGGCCAGTGCAGTGAGCGCGTCGCCGGAGGCATCGGAACTGAAGGTGGTCGATGCCGGTGCCGCGGTCAGCCCGGGCGCGCCGTGGCTGGCGTTCGGTGTGGCGCCATCGGGTGTCGATGCGGCCGGTCTGAAGGATGGGCACTTGCTGATCGGCGGGAAGCCGCAGCCGCTGCTGGATGTCAGCGGGCTGGATCGTGCTGCCGTGGTGCAGGTGGGGTCGTCCGGCGGCCAGCTGGGCGTGCTCTACAGCGACCTCGGTGCGCAGGCACCGTCGTTCGGCGCGCCGTTCCGGCTGCTGCGCGGCGATCTCGCCGTGCTCGACGGCAGTGATGCCGTGCGCGAATTCGATCGCCAGGATCCCTATGGCACGCGTATCGCGCAGGACGGCAATCCGCAATCGAAGTGGGAACGGCACATGGTCTGGTTGCTGCTGCTGGTCGGCGTGATCGTGTTCGCGCTGCTGGCCGCCCGCGTCACCCAGGTGCGCCGTCGCAAGTCCGCCAACGCAGGGCACTGATCCGCCGTGGACGGTCTGTTCTGGAACATCCAGCTGGCCAACTACTACGCCGTCCTGGAAACCACGGCGGCGGCGGTGGCCGTGCTGATCCTGATCTCCAGCCTCGATGACCTGTTCATCGATGTCTGGTACTGGGTGCGCGAGAGCTGGCGCGCACTCACGATCAAGCGCCGCGATGCCTACCGGCCGCTGACCCAGGACGACCTGCTGCAGCGGCCGGAACAGCCGCTGGCGATCATGGTGCCGGCGTGGATGGAGTACGACGTCATCGCGCAGATGGTGGAGAACATGATCAACGTGCTCGACTACCGTGAGTACGTGGTGTTCGTCGGCACCTATCCCAACGATCAGCAGACCATCGACGAAGTGGAGCGCATGCGCCGCCGCTACAAGCGCCTGCGCCGCGTGGAAGTGCCGCACGACGGGCCGACCAGCAAGGCCGACTGCCTGAACTGGCTGATCCTGGCCATCTTCGATTACGAGAAGCGCCACGACATCGAGTTCGCCGGGGTGATCCTGCATGACAGTGAAGACGTGCTGCACCCGATGGAACTGCGCTTCTACAACTACCTGCTGCCGCGCAAGGACATGATCCAGTTGCCGGTCACCTCGCTGGACCGCGAGTGGTACGAACTGGTGGCCGGCGTCTACATGGACGAGTTCGCCGAATGGCATGCCAAGGATCTGGTGGTGCGCGAAAGTGTTTCCGGCATGGTGCCGTCGGCCGGTGTCGGTACCTGCTTCTCGCGGCGCGCGCTGCTGGCGCTGAGCGCGCAGACCGACAACCAGCCCTTCAACACCGACAGCCTCACCGAGGACTACGACGTCGGTGCGCGGCTGGCGGCGATGGGGATGCAGTCGATCTTCGCCCGCTTCCCGGTGCAGTTCCGCGTGCGTCGCCCGTCCTGGTTCGGCTGGGGCCCGGTACGCGAGCGCACCCAGCAGATGGCGCTGTGCGTGCGCGAGTACTTCCCCGACAACTTCCGCGCATCGTACCGGCAGAAGGCGCGGTGGGTGCTGGGCATCGGCCTGCAGAGCTGGGAGTCGCTGGGCTGGCGCGGCTCGCTGGCCACCAAGTACCTGCTGGCGCGCGACCGCAAGGGCATCATCACCTCGTTCGTCAGCATCATCGCCTACCTCATCTTCCTGCAGCTGCTGCTGTTCTGGCTGTTGAAGATGACCGGGCTGTGGACGATGCAGTTTCCCAGCTTGTTCCAGGCCGGTACCTGGCAGATGAACGTGGCGCTGCTGACCACGGCGGCGCTGGCCACCCGCGTCGTGCAGCGCTTCTACTTCGTCAACCGGCTGTATGGCTGGGAGCATGCGCTGATGTCGATCCCGCGCATGGTGGTCGGAAACATGATCAATTTCATGGCCACCGCACGCGCGTGGAAGGTGTTCCTGGCCTACCTGCTGTTCGGCAAGCGCATGGTCTGGGACAAGACCATGCACGACTTCCCGGATGCGGCGCAGCTGGTGCAGACCCGCAAGCAGCTCGGTGAGCTGTTGACCACCTGGCAGGCGGTGGAACCCGAACGCCTGCAGCAGGCGCTGGATCAGCAGCAGGCAGGCCGCCAGCAGCCGTTGGGCCGCATCCTGCTCACCCAGGGCTGGCTGGATGATGAAACGCTGGCCGAGGCGATCGCCTTCCAGGGCGACCTGCCACGCGCGGTGATCGACGTGGATTACCTGCGTGCCTGCCAGTTCCCGGTCAGTGCCGATGCCTGCGTGCAATGGCGGATGCTGCCGCTGCCGCCGCGTCAGCAAGGTACCCTGCGGCTGGCCGTCGCCAGCCCATTGCCCGAAGAGGCGTTGGCACTGCTGAAGCAGGAAACCCGCAGCGAGCACGTTGAACAGAGCATCGCCCGCGAAAGCGAAATCAACGCGGGCCTGCGCCTGATCGGCGGCGACCGGCAGTGGCACCTGGACAACGTGCCCTTGCTGGGTGACCTGCTGGTGGAGATGCGCCTGATCGATCACGCGCGCTTCGAGATCGCACTGGATGACTACATGCCGCAGCGCGACGGCCGCATCGGCGATTACCTGGTCAAGCAGGGCATCACCACCGAGGAGGCCGTGGCCCAGGCCATGCAGGAACAGCGCCGGCGTGCGGCCACGCTGCAGTCACCGCCTCCCGGAGCCTTGCCGGCATGAAGACCACGCTGCTGTCCACCGTCATTGCCGTGGCGTTGGCCACGGCCAGCGTATCGGTACAGGCCCAGGCCGATGCGCAGCTGCCATTGTCTGGAGCTGCCTACCGTATCGCCGAACAGGCGTTTGCCGCCTATGAGCGTGGTGACTACCGAGCGGCGTACCAGCAGTCCACTGAAGCGATCCGGCTGCGCCCGGACGTGGTGCGGCTGCGCCTGCTGCAGATCTATGCGCTGCAGAAACTCGGGCGTGGTGCAGAAGCGCAGCAGCAGGCGCGGCGTGCGCTGGACGCGGGGATGAAAGATCCGGCCTTGCCGGCGCTGGCGGCTGCCACCGCTGCACGTGGCGCGGCGACTGGCGGCAAAGGTGCGCGCACGACATCCCCGTCGCGTCCGGTCGGCAGTGCCGCAGACCGCAGCAGGCAGCAGGCCTACGCGCTGGCCACCGAGGCATACGCGGCCTATGACGCCGGGCGGATGGGAGAGGCGGCCGGCAAGGCCGAACAGGCCTTCCGGCAGCAGCCGACGCAGGGTGCCTGGGCGTTGCTGTGGGTGGCGGCGCTGGAGGCACAACAGCAGCCCGAACAGGCCGACGCCGCCATCAGCACCGCGCTGCGGTTGGGCGCACCGAATGTCGAGGCGCTACGCGCGCGGCGCGTGGCACTGGACCGCCAACGCGCCCTGCTGCAGGCCCAGCAGGCCTATCAATCGCTGTCCGCAGGCGAGGATGCCGCCGCCATTGAGCAGGCCCACGCTGCCGTGGACCTGGCCCCCGACGTGGCTTCATACCGGTTGCTGCTGATCACCGCGCAGCTGCAGGGCGATCAGCTGGCCGACGCTGAGCACAGTGCTGATCAGGCATTGCAGGTAGATGCCAACGACCTCAATGCACGGGTCATGCGCGGTTACCTGCGCCAGCGCCAGGGCAATACCGCGCTCGCCAATGAGGACTTCGACACCGCACTCGCCGCGCCGGGGTCAACAACGCAGCAACGCAACGTGCGCCTGCTGGCGGTGGATGCGGCGCTGGCCAGTGCCGACCGCACGCGCGCCGCGGCGCTGCTGGCACCCTTGCAGTCGGCATTGCCGACGGATGCGGGCGATACACGCGCGCAGCAGCTGCTGCAGCAGGGCATCGAGCAACGCGCCCGGGCGATCCGCTCCAGTCGCGCGCTTCCCCGCATCAGCGCCCAGACCTACCCGGCACCGTTCCAGCACTGCCAGTCTGGCGACACAGGCAATGTCTGCGAGCTGATGCCGGCCGACCTGCAGGGGGATGGCGGTGCCGCACAGCGCGCCTACGCTGCCTATGCGCGGCGGGACTACGCTGACGCCATCGATGAGGCACGGCAGGCCGTGCAGCACGCACCGGACGACGCGAACCTGCAAGGCCTGCTGACCACCACGCTGGCAGCGGGCAACCGTGCCCAACAGGACGAAGCGCGGCGGCGGCTGGATACGGCGCTGGCACAGCACCCTGATGACGCAGGAGCACTGATGCAGCGCGGCTACCTCAACCAGAAGGCGCACGAACCTGCGCAGGCACTGGCCGACTTCCGTGCCGCCGAGGCCACCGGCAAGGCACCGAAAAGCGTGGTGCTGGACCAGGCGTACGCGAGTGCGGCCAACGGCGATCATCCACAGGCGGTGACGCTGCTGCGTAGCGCCATTGATCGCGCCGATGCCGGTGAGCTGGCACTGGATGAGCACCAGCGCTACAACGTGCGCAATGCCATCGCCAATTACTCGCGCGAGTGGGGCGTGATCGCTTCGGCGGGTTTCCGTGGCGCGCGCCAGGCCGCAACCAATGTCGGCGGTGCGGCGATCAGCACGCCGGGCGATTCGGTGTTCAGCACGCTGGAGGCGTTCTGGCGGCCACCAGCGTTCAATGACCAGCATGGCACGCTGGAGCTCTACGCACGCCTGCTCAATACGCTGTACGACGAAGGCGGCACCTATGAATCGATCCGTGCGGTGGATCCGTGCACCGGCGAATCAACGCCGGATGCGCGTGCACGCGCCGAGCGCCTCAGTCATTCGCGCTCCACCACCGGCTGGCCGTCCACCATCGCCTCGTTCGGCCTGCGCTACGCATTTGGCCAGACCGGTCTGAGCGCCGGCATCGAGCGCCGCCAGTTCCTGGGCAGCGCAACCCGCCAGGGTGAGGTCTACCCCGCATCGGCGGCCGTGCAGTGCCGCCTGCAGCTGGGACTGAACCGGCCACTGGAAGCCAGCACGCTGGCGCGCTACCGCTTGGCCAGCGGTTCCGGCGGCTGGATGTCCTACCTGACCTACGGCTATTACCACGGCACCGATCTGCGCACCGATGTGAACCAGTGGTGGATGGTCAGTGGCTACGCGCAGGGGGGATATACCTGGGACGACAACGGTGCCACCTTCACCCTCGACGCGCTCGATGCCAACGGTACGCCGGTGCGGCGGATCGGCGATGCCAACGGGCGCCTGCATCGCGAACAGTGGTTCGCTGCCGGTGAACTGCGTGCCGGGCGAAGCTTCCGCTTCGGTGCAGGGCAGACCCACTGGGTGGTCACGCCGTATGTGGTGGTGGGAGCGGACTGGCTCGACCAGCGCTCGCGCGTGCGCGACATCCGCTATCCGCTGTTCCCGGCGCAGTCGTTCGCGCTCAACGATACGCAGCGCAGCTGGTCACTTGGCGCAGGACCGGGCGTGGGCGTGCGCTACTGGTTCCGCGAGGACCACTACAACACGCCGCGCTCCTACCTGGACCTGACCGTGCAGTACCGCTTCGCGATCGGCGGCGGTGATACGCAGCGCGCCAAGGGCCTGTTCGCCACCGCCATCCTCTACTACTGAGGCAGGCCCCAACGTCGTCGCAGCGCTGCGGCCTGCGGTGTGTCCTGGGTCAGCCATGGCTCCAATGCATAGACCAGCACGTGCTGTGCGCCGCTGTCGCGTGCCCATGCCAACTGCCGCTGGATGCGTGCGGCATCGGCCGTTTCGCCCTTGAATCCGCTGCCGTCGGCGGGGCCGCCGGGCAGTTCGCGGAACAACTCAACGATCGCATCGAAGCCGATGCTGTGCGCGTGGAAATGATCGAGCAGCGGTTGCAACTGCTGCACGTTGCCAGCGCCGGCCACCCCCACGCCGTCCTGCACCATCGGTCGCACGGCCGCGTGCGCGAGTAGCGCCTGCCACAGCGTGACCAGGTTGCCATCGGTCTGCAGGCGGCTGAAGTAGCAGGACATCGCGCAGTCGCCGCCGCGTGCGCTGGCGGCCTGCACCAGCCCCTGCAGCCACTGCGCCAGCCATTGCTGGCGGGCCGGATCGGCCCAGTGGTACTGCTCCAGTTCGTAAGGCAGGTACCAGCCCCCGAAGGCCGGCTGCTGCGCCCAGGGCGCCTGTGCCAACCAGCGACGTGCATGCGCCAGGCTGTCGGCCAGGAACGCCTGCAGCGTGGCGTCGTCTGCGCCGATGGCCTGCCACCAGCGTTGCTGGAAGGGCAGGCCGACACGGATGCGGATATCGTTCTCGCTGGCCGCGGTGAACAGCTGCTGCAGGCTGCCGTCGGGCAGTGACCAGTCGCCGTCGCTGCCACCGACGATGCCGGTCCACTGCAGCACCAGCTGCCGGCAGCCCAGCGTACGTGCAAGCTTCAAGGATCGCTGCCAGTCGGCCAGGCCCCATTGCAGGTGGCTGCGCCACGGCTGCAGGAAGGTGCCATCGACCTGCACCGGCAGCGAGCAGCCGGGCAGGGTAGCGAGCGTACCGGCCAACGGCGCCAGAACCGCCGCGCGCAGCAATCGACGGCGCAACGGCGAAGACGGATCCGTGGGAAGGACAGGCCGAACCATGCCCGCATCATCCCAGAGCACCGTGCGCAGCAGGTGAACCCCGCGTCCGGTAGTGCCGGCCGCTGGCCGGCATCACCTACCGCTTATTCCAACGCGTAGCGCAGGGTGAACAGCACCGCCACCAGCCACACCGCCGGATGCACTTCGCGCCAGCGGCCGGTACCAGCCTTCAGCGCCGCATACGCGATGAAGCCAAACGCCAGGCCGTTGGCAATCGAGTAGGTGAACGGCATCGCCAGCGCACACAGTGCCGCCGGCACCGATTCGGTCAGGTCGCTCCAGTCCACTTCCACCAGTTCGCGCAGCATCAGGCCGGCCACGAACAGCAGCGCCGGTGCGGTGGCATAGCTGGGTACCATCGCCGCCAATGGCGAGAACAGCAGCGCGGCCAGGAACAGCGCCGACACCACCAGCGCGGTCAGGCCGGTACGGCCGCCCACCTGCACGCCCGAGGCGCTTTCAGCGAAGGCGGTGGTGCTGCTGGTGCCCAGCATCGAACCCGCCACGGTGGCGGTGCTGTCGGCCAGCAGGGCGCGGCCGAAACGCTTCTGCGCACCCGGCAGCTTCAGCAGGCCGGCGCGACCGACCACGCCGTACAGGGTGCCGGTGGCATCGAACACTTCCACCAGCACGAACACCAGCACCACCTGCAGCAGCACCGCGATCGGCGCGCCGCCGTCGTGGTGCAGCAGGCCCGGCAGGTCCAGCTGCAGGAAGGTCGGTGCCAGGCTCGGCGGCAGCGAGACCAGGCCCTGGTACTGCACGTCGCCCAGTGCCCAGCCGGCGCCGGTTACCGCCAGGATGCCGATCAGGATCGCACCGCGGATGCGGCGCGCTTCCAGCACCGCGATCAGCAGGAAACCCGCCAGCGCCAGCAGCGGCGGCGCGGTGTTCAACGGGCCCAGCGCCACCAGCGTGTCTTCATTGCCGACGATCACGCCGGACTTCTGCAGCGCGATGATCGCCAGGAACAGGCCGATGCCGGCCACGATGGCCGAGCGCAGCGACGAAGGAATGCCCGACACCAGCCATGCACGCACGCCAGTCAGCGACAGCACCAGGAACACCAGGCCGGAGATGAACACCGCGCCCAGTGCCTGCTGCCACGGCAGGCCGGCAGCGCCGACCACGGTGAAGGCGAAGAACGCGTTCAGGCCCATGCCGGGCGCCATGCCGACCGGGAAGTTGGCGGCCAGCGCCATCACCGCCGAACCCAGTGCAGCAGCCAGGCAGGTGGCCACGAACACCGCGCCCGCATCCATGCCGGTGGTGCCGAGAATCTCGGGATTGACGAAGACGATGTAGGACATCGTCAGGAAGGTGGTGACACCGGCCAGCAGCTCGGTGCGCACGGTGGTGCCGTGCTGCTGCAGCTGGAACAGGCGCTCGAACAGGGACATGGGGTCGCTCATGGGTAGATGCCGGCCGCTGGCCGGCATGCATGGTCGGTACACATTGCAAAAGGAGAAAGGCCGCGCGAGCGCGGCCTTTCCTGTTGCCTTACTTCAGCGCCTTGAAGCGCAGGCGCTTCGGCGCAGCGTCATCGCCCATGCGGCGGCGCTTGTCTTCTTCGTACTCGCGGTAGTTGCCCTGGAAGAACTCCACGTGCGAGTCGCCTTCGAACGCCAGGATGTGGGTCGCGATGCGATCCAGGAACCAGCGGTCATGCGAAATGACGAAGGTGTTGCCCGGGAACTCCAGCAGCGCATCTTCCAGCGCACGCAGGGTTTCGATGTCCAGGTCGTTGGACGGTTCGTCGAGCAGCAGCACGTTGCCACCCTGCAGCAGGGTCTTGGCCATGTGCAGGCGGCCACGCTCACCACCGGACAGCGAACCGACCATCTTCTGCTGGTCCTGGCCCTTGAAGTTGAAGCGGCCGATGTAGGCGCGCGACTGGATCTCGATGCCGTTGATGTTGAGGATGTCCAGGCCGCCAGCGATTTCCTGGAAGACGTTGTGGTTGCCTTCCAGCGCGTCGCGGCTCTGGTCCACGTAGGACAGCTTCACGGTCGGGCCGACCACGATCTCGCCGGTATCCGGCTTTTCCTGGCCGGTGATCATCTTGAACAGGGTCGACTTACCGGCACCGTTCGGGCCGATGATGCCGACGATGGCGCCGGCCGGCACCAGGAAGTTCAGGTTGTCGAACAGCAGGCGGTCGCCGAACTTCTTCGAGACGTTCTTGAACTCCATCACCGCGTTGCCCAGGCGCTCGCCCGGCGGGATGAAGATTTCATTGGTCTCGTTGCGCTTCTGGTAATCGACCGACTGCAGCTCTTCCAGGCGGGCCAGACGGGCCTTGCCCTTGGTGCGGCCGCCCTTGGCGTTCTGGCGCGACCACTCCAGTTCCTTCTGGATCGCCTTCTGGCGAGCCTTTTCCTGGTTGTCTTCCTGCTTCAGGCGCTCATCCTTCTGGGTCAGCCAGTCGGTGTAGTTGCCCTTCCACGGAATGCCGCGGCCGCGGTCCAGTTCCAGGATCCACTCGGCGGCGTTGTCCAGGAAGTAGCGATCATGGGTGACCGCCACCACGGTGCCGGTGTAGCGCGCCAGGAACTGTTCCAGCCATTCCACCGACTCGGCGTCGAGGTGGTTGGTCGGTTCGTCGAGCAGCAGCATGTCCGGCTTCTGCAGCAGCAGGCGGCACAGCGCCACGCGGCGCTTCTCACCACCGGACAGCTTGCCGACGATGGCATCCCACGGCGGCAGGCGCAGCGCATCGGCGGCCACGTCCAGCTGGTTTTCCAGGGTGTGCGCGTCGCCAGCGGCCAGGATCGCCTCCAGGCGTTCCTGCTCCTTGGCCAGCGCATCGAAGTCGGCACCTTCCTCGGCGTAGGCCAGGTACACCGCGTCCAGCGCGGCCTGGGCCTGCAGCACTTCGCCCACGCCTTCCTCGACCGCTTCACGCACGGTCTTGGTCGGGTCCAGCTCCGGTTCCTGCGCCAGGTAGCCGACCTTGATGCCCGGCTGCGGGCGGGCTTCGCCCTCGAAATCGGTGTCCACGCCGGCCATGATCTTCAGCACGGTGGACTTGCCGGCGCCGTTCAGGCCCAGCAGGCCGATCTTCGCGCCCGGGAAGAAGGACAGCGAGATGTCCTTGATGATCTGCCGCTTGGGCGGGACCACCTTGGACACGCGGTTCATGGTGTAGATGTATTGCGAGGACATGCGGTCTCCGTAGGCGCGGCCCTGCACCCGACCCGTCACGGGAACATCCCGTTGCGGCAGCGGGCACAGACTGAAATGGAATACCGCCAATTATAGCCGGAACCGGTTCCGGGCCGCGCCTGGAAGGGGCTGCCGGGCTGGCCGCGGCCTGAATACCTCGTCACAGTCCTGCAGCGGGAAGCGTTTCCAGCCGGAAACGGTTCAGATCGGGTGCGCAATATGGGTTCACCACCCACCCATGCAGAGGTCTGACATGCGCATCAATCGAGTAATGGCCGGCGCCGTGGCCCCGGCCTTCGCCGACAACGACCATCGCCGCGACCATGATCGCCGCGAGTGGCGCGAGGACCGCCGCGAGTGGCGCCAGGATCGCCGTGACTGGGAGCGCGACCGCCGCGAGGCCCGGCGCGACTACCGCCAGGATCGCCGCGAGTGGCACCGCGACCATGACCGCTACTACCGCCCGGCACCGCCGCGTGTGGTGTACCGCCCGGCCTATGGCCCGGGCTACGGCTGGAAGGTCGGCCATCGCTACCGCGACTACTACCGTGGCCCGGTCTATGTGGTGAACGACTACCCACGCTACCACCTGCGCCGCCCGCCCTACGGCCACCAGTGGATCCGCGATGACCGCGGCAACATGCTGCTGGTGGCCATCGCCACCGGTGTGATCGCCCAGTACGTGCTCAGCAGCCGCTGAGGATCGCAGTCGGGGTCGGATCCCTTTGCAGCGCAAAGGGCTCTGCCCCCGCAACGCCACTCGAAACCATACGGGGCCGGATTCCTTCGGGGATGCCGGCCCCGTCCGTTTCGGCCCCGGCAGGCCCGGTGCGGGGCTACAATCGGGGGCTGAGCCGTACCCCTTTTCCCTGCCTGCTGGAGTACCCGATGTTCCCGCGTGACGTCCGAATCGAATCCTACGATCCCGAACTGGCCAAGGCCATCGCCGCTGAAACCCAGCGCCAGGAAGACCACGTCGAGCTGATCGCCAGCGAGAACTACACCAGCCCGGCGGTGATGGAAGCGCAGGGCAGCCAGCTGACCAACAAGTACGCCGAAGGCTACCCGGGCAAGCGCTACTACGGTGGCTGCGAATACGTGGACATCGCCGAGCAGCTGGCGATCGACCGCCTGAAGCAGCTGTTCGGCGCCGACTACGCCAACGTGCAGCCGCACAGCGGCTCGCAGGCCAACCAGGCCGTGTACTTCGCCCTGCTGCAGCCGGGTGACACCATCCTCGGCATGAGCCTGGCCCACGGCGGCCACCTCACCCACGGTGCCAAGGTGAACGCCTCGGGCAAGCTGTTCAACGCCGTGCAGTACGGTGTGAACGACCAGGGCCTGATCGATTACGACGAAGTCGAGCGCCTGGCCCTGGAGCACAAGCCGAAGATGGTCGTGGCCGGCTTCTCGGCCTACTCGCAGGTGATCGACTGGGCGCGCTTCCGCGCCATCGCCGACAAGGTCGGTGCCTACCTGTTCGTCGACATGGCCCACGTCGCCGGCCTGGTCGCCGCTGGCGTCTACCCGAGCCCGCTGGAACACGCGCACGTGGTCACCTCGACCACCCACAAGACCCTGCGCGGTCCGCGCGGCGGCATCATCGTCGCCAAGGGCGCCGACGAAGACCTGGTCAAGAAGCTGCAGTCGATCGTGTTCCCGGGCATCCAGGGCGGTCCGCTGATGCACGTCATCGCCGGCAAGGCCGTGGCCTTCAAGGAAGCGCTGGAACCGGGCTTCAAGGC
Organism: Stenotrophomonas sp. GD03794; assembly: GCF_029842145.1. Classification (NCBI taxonomy): domain Bacteria; kingdom Pseudomonadati; phylum Pseudomonadota; class Gammaproteobacteria; order Lysobacterales; family Lysobacteraceae; genus Stenotrophomonas; species Stenotrophomonas sp. GD03794. The sequence goes on along the minus strand of NZ_JAOCFV010000029.1, from coordinate 11,821 downwards.
CTACCAGCAGCAGGTGGTGAAGAACGCCCAGGCGATGGCCAACACGCTGATCGCGCGCGGCTACAAGATCGTTTCCGGCGGCACCCAGAACCACCTGATGCTGGTCGACATGATCGGCAAGGACGTGTCCGGCAAGGACGCGGAAGCTGCGCTGGGCAAGGCCCACATCACCGTCAACAAGAACTCGGTGCCGAACGACCCGCGTTCGCCGTTCGTCACTTCGGGCCTGCGCCTGGGCACCCCGGCGGTGACTACCCGTGGTTACGTCGAACAGGACTGCGTGGATCTGGCCAACTGGATCGCCGACGTGCTCGACGCACCGAACGATGACGCCGTCATCGCCCGCGTGCGTGATGCCGTCAGCGCGCAGTGCCGCAAGTACCCGGTCTACGGCTGATCGCAGCAGGGGGCAGAGCCCTTTCCTGACGGAAAGGGATCCGACCCCGAAGCCCGGATCGAAGCAGGGGTCGGATCCCTTCCCGCAGGGAAGGGCTCTGACCCCGGTATCGGAGCAACCGCGCATGGATGAGCGCCACCTCAAGTACCTGTACACCGCGCTGGCGGTGCTGTTTGGCCTGCCCAGCCTGGCGATGGGCGGCGCGGCGGCGACGATGCTGCTGCTGATGGGGCTGGGCCAGTTCGGTCATGGCACCCTGGCCTCGGTGACGGTGATGCCGCTGTGGGGCCTGGCTGGCATTGCCGGCTGCCTGGCCTGGTTGTGGCTCAGCGCGGGTTTTCTGCTGCAGGGGCGTGCCGGGCTGCACGTGCACCGCCTCTGGTGGTGGATGCTGCTGGCGGGCGGTCTCGCCGCCTTGCCGCCGCTGGGTCTGGCGCTGTGGTGGGGCATCGCCGTGCACGGCGAAGGCATCGGCTTGTTGCTGTTGGGCCCGTCGATGCTGGTGCCGGCTGCGATGCTGGTGTGGATCAAACGCCGCGCATGATGCGGCCCAGGGAAGGAAACCGAACGCATGGATGAGCGTCTGCACAAACGCTGGATGGCCATTGCCGGCCTGTTGGTGGGCCTGCCCACGGTGGCCGCCGGAGGCACGGGTGCCGTGCTGGGTCTGATGGTCGTATGGGATGGCAAGTACCTGACGGGCGACGAGCACAGGATCCTGCTGTTGTGGTCGTCGGCCGGGATCATCGGCCTGCTGTCGTGGTTGTGGCTGAGCGGCCTGTTCCTGTGGCGCGGTGTTACCGGCCTGCGCCAATCGCCGGTTGTCGCCTGGATAGGCCTGGCGCTGGGAGGCCTGGCCGCGCTGGGCGTGGTCGCCGCCACGCTGTACTTCACCTTCAAGCGCGGGGAGATCTCGACCCTGGCCTTCCTCGGGTTCGGCCCGCCGCTGCTGGTGATGGCAGGGCATCTGGCGTGGCTGCGTTGGGCGCGCGCGGCCTCGGCGCCGCCGGCACCCGGTTGAACGCGCAGCGCTGACCGCGCTGGAGGCTCTGTTCGGCCGAAATGCAGGCACTTCCGCGCAGACAGCATTTGCTGCGGGGCCCTTTCTCAGGTACCTTTGCGACGCTGCCATGACCGTGGCAATAGGTACTTTCCTGAGCCAGGCGTTCCATGCACTGCCCCTTCTGCCAACATGCCGATACCCGGGTCATCGACTCGCGCGTCTCCGAAGACGGCGCGACGATCCGTCGTCGGCGTGAATGCGAAGCCTGTGGCGAGCGCTTCAGCACGATGGAAACGGTGGAGTTGAAACTGCCCGCCATCGTCAAGAGCGATGGCACTCGTGAAGCATTCGACCAGCGCAAGGTCCGCGCTGGCTTCGACCGCGCGCTGCAGAAGCGTGCAGTGGCCGAAGACAAGATCGAAGCGGCGGTACGCGCCGTGGTCCACCAGCTGCGCATCAGCGGCGAGCGCGAAGTGCCCTCGATCAAGGTCGGCGAGTTCGTCATGAACGAACTGCGCAAGCTCGACCATGTCGGCTACGTGCGCTTCGCGTCGGTCTACCGCAGCTTCGAGGACGTCGCCGATTTCCGCGAGGAGATCGAGAAGCTGGAGCGCGACCTGCCATCCAGTACCGAACAGCTGCAGCTGCTGGGCGACGTGATCGCACTGACCAAGAAGAAGAAGGGCTGAAGCTCTGGTAGGTGCCAACCTTGGTTGGCACAGATATCTGCTCCGGTGGGTGCCAACCTTGGTTGGCACAGTGGCGCCCATCCACGCATGGCGTGGATCTACACCGCCACCAACGGCGCTACCATGGCCGCATGACCACCCCGTTCTCCGTTCTCGACCACCTGCACATGGCCAACGCACTGCGTCTGGCCGAGCGTGCCGCCTACACCACCCGCCCCAATCCGATGGTCGGCTGCGTGATCGCCCACGGCGAACGCGTGGTCGGGCAGGGCTGGCACCAGCGTGCCGGTGGACCGCACGCCGAAGTGTTCGCGCTGCGCGAGGCAGGAAGCGAAGCGCGCGGTGCCACCGCCTACGTCACCCTGGAGCCTTGTGCGCACTACGGGCGCACACCGCCGTGTGCGCTGGCCTTGATCGAAGCGGGTGTGTCGCGCGTCGTTGCCGCGATGCGCGATCCGTTCCCGAAGGTCGATGGTGGTGGCTTCGATCTGCTGCGCAATGCGGGCATCGAAGTCGCTGAAGGGCTGATGGCGGCGCAGGCACGCGAGCTCAACAAGGGCTTCCTGTCGCGTGTGGAGCGCAACCGACCGTGGTTGCGGGTGAAGCTGGCCGCCAGCCTCGATGGCCGTACCGCGATGGCCGACGGTAGCTCCAAATGGATCACCGGCCCGGCCGCGCGCGAAGACGTGCAGCACTGGCGCGCGCGCGCAGGTGCGATCCTGACCGGCGCCGAAACCGTGCTGGCCGACGACCCGATGCTGACCGTGCGCCTGGCTGATGCCGAGGTGATGCCGCCACTGCGCGTAGTGCTGGATTCGCGCCTGCGCTCACTGGAGTGCAGCCGTGTGCGCGAGGGCGGGGCACCGACGCTGTACCTGCACGATGCAGCGGTGAGTGCACCGGATGCGGCCGATGCAGAATTTGCCAGCGTGCCCAGTGTTGACGGCCGTCTCGATCTTGGCGCGGTGCTGGCACTGCTGGCCGAGCGCGGCATCAACGAAGTGCATACCGAAGCCGGCGCGACGCTGGCCGGTACCTTGCTGCGCGGCGGCTGGGTGGACGAACTGCTGCTGTATCAGGCGCCCACGCTGCTGGGCGACAACGGCCGCCCGCTGCTGGCCGGCCTCGGCATCGATGCCATGGACCAGCAGCGTCGCCTGCGTGTGGTGGACCAGCGCCAGGTTGGTGAGGACATCAGGCTGCTGCTGCGCCCGTGAGGGAATGACGCGGAACAGGGGCGACGCCCTAGTCGTCAGGCATCTTCGTCGTCTTCTTCGCCGACTGGGCACTGGCCTTTCCACTGCTGCTTCCACAGCGCATGCAGGTTGCGGCAGTACGCGCCCAGTGCCTCGCCCGGCAGTTTCTTCGCCTTCAATCGCAGCTGGTGACGGGTAAAGCCGTCGTCGTACTCATGGGGCAACACCAACACGGCACACTGATCGTGATACATCAGGAATGCGTGGCAGTCGTCGTCTTCGCTCATCCACGCATCCAGCTGCCTGTCGCTCAGCAGGGTTGACTCGAAGGCAACCGCTGGGATGACCGAGAAGGTCGTAATCCTGGACTTGGGAGCTTTGGCTTGCCCGCACGCCACAAGCGCCAGCAGCGCCATCAGCATGACCGTGGTCGACGTCGTGCGGTGTTTCATGCGGTTGCCCCGATGGAAGAGGGCAACAGCATTGACCATGCGGGCCGCACAGGGCCATGCAACGGTTCTGAAAGTGCGTGCAGGTGGCCACAGCCTACCGGCACTCAGGGGTCCAAAGTGCCTGCATTCTTGGGCGGAAGGCCACGCATTGCTGCAGCAGCTCCGCCTCGGGAATCTGCTGTCGTTGCTTGCTCAGGGTACTGGCCAGTTCACTCACTCCCTTGAGTTCCTGCGGCGCAATGCGCGCCATGCAGCGACGATGCCGCTGCACAAGATCGTCGCACTCCATGATGCCGGTCATCTGCGCAAGGGCGTCATAGGTACCGGTGCGATACAGGCCCCGCGGATGCGCGATGAGCGCTTCGATCAGGGCTTCATAGACGTCAGTTTCGACGCGGGCGTGTGAGAAATCATCGTTCGGATGTTTCGATTCTTCGCTGTGCCAATCGGGCTCCTGAGTGGTCGATACCACGCGCGTGGTGCCACCGATCTCGTGGAAGGGGCCGTCGCGCAACGTCGCGATGTAGGCTCCCCAGAAGCGCTGCTCGCTTTGCTCACCGCCATCGAAGACCGTGGCCTCGGACAGATACCGAAGACGCTCGACATCGCCCACGCGGCAGGTAAAGTGCACGTCGGCAACCTGCATGCCTCCGGTCAGGCTGTACCATTCCTCGCTTCGGTGCGGCTGGCACCGGGTGTTGGCCAGAACCTGCAGCGCCCAGGCAAGATGCGGTAAATCCACGCCATCGATCGGATCGACATGACGCTCGATGTTTGTCGTCCAGGTCGCCAGCAACACCGCCATTGGCGGAGCATCGACGGGCACATCGGTTGCACCCGTTTGGCCGGCCATGCGCTGCTGGACAAGCATCCGCAGTGCGAGGTCGTTGCGTTCCTGTATTGCCTGAAGATGGTGGGAAACGACGTCTTCCGGTGTCCTGGCGCGGGCAGTTACCGAAGGCAGGTGCATACCCAAGGCCAGCAGGTAGAAAAGAAGACGGTGCATGGTGATTCCATCCAGACGGGGCGGAGAGAATGCTCCCCGCCCCGTGGCCTGTCCATGCAACTAGTCCGAACGTGCGGTCTGGGTTCCGCCGGACATCGCTGATTCCGTAGCGTTCAGTTCCTACGTTCTCACGCGCACTCGTCGGTCCACATCATCTCCGCGATCGGGCGCAGTGCCTTGCACTCCTGCGTCATCTCATCGGCCGACTGCACTTGGGCCTTGGCCTTCAGTTCCTCGGCCATGGCGTCCACGCCGCTGATCTGGTCCGGTGCGATCTTCGCCACGCAGGCGCGATGCTGCTGCAGCAGCAGGTCGCAGCCCGGTACGCCGGTCACCTTCGGCGCGTTGGCCGCCTGCGCGTCCTGCATCCAGTCTTCGAACGGTGCCAGCGCGCCGGCCACGGTGCCCACCAGGTCATCGAAGTTGCCGCTGTACCAGTAGCCGTTGTCCTTGGCCGGGTACAGGGTGAAGGTGCCGCTGACCGGCGCGCGCGCGCCACTCTGCAGCGCCTGGGTATAGGCATCGGTGAACTGCTTGCGCGAGGCCGGGCTGGCATCGGCGGCCAGGCTGGCGGCGAACAGCGGGCGAACCTTGCCGAGGTCGGGCACCTGGCAGCTGAAGCTGATGCGCGCCAGCTTCTGGTCTTCAACGTATTCGTTGTCTTCGATCACGCTCTTGGTCGCGCGGCACTTCGAATCACGCAGCGCCTTGGCATACAGCGCTTCGGTGGTCGCAGCGTCGACCTTGGCGCCGGTGCTGGCCAGCACGGTCTGCCAGGGTTCGGCCAATGCCTTGGCCAGCGCACCCGGGTTCGGGGTCACAGCGTCCTGGCCTTCGAATGCCGGCTTCAGTGCGTCGTTGAGCGTGCGCGTGGCGGCCGCGTCGTCTTCCAGCAGCACGCGTGCGTACAGATCGAAAGCCTGCTCGGGCGTCAGTTGGGCTGGTGCAGCGCTGGCGAACAGCGGTGCGCACAGCAGGGCACTGCCCAGAAGGGTACGGAGGGGGGTCTTCATGACGTGGGTTCCTGTTCCAGAGGCGGGCAAGCCTAGCGCACTTTGCGTGCAGTCAGTACGCATCCATCCGGGCTTGGCAGAAGCGAATGGAGTCCGCTCATTCTTAAGGGGATCGCCGGAAATGCCAGGCACCCCTACTGCCGCCGTCTCACTCAAGCAGCGACGTGTCGGTGACATCCAGCAGCCCCGCATTGGCCATGCGCAGTTCCACCTGATGCGCGCGCTTGATGTGGTCGGGATTGTGCAGGTCGAACGGTTCGTCCACGGCCACGATGATCGTACCTCTGCCTTTCACCACTTCCATCTTGGCCGCCTCCGGGATGAACCTGTGCGGCACCAGCACAGGGACGAAGCCCATCCAGCCCAGCCAACGGCGGTGAGGGAACAGCCTGTGGTTGAGGTAGTAGGTCTGGTAGCCCTTGCCTTCAGGCTTCGGTCCAACGGCATCCGTTGAGACGAATTCGACGTCGACTGTTTGAGCTATCGCGGCAATGCACCTGCGGACGATGACGGACGCCTCGGATTCACCGAATGCTTCGATCGGTGCATCGATTTCCATCGTCAACTGGCCAAACCAAGGCCAGTAATTGATCGAGGTGCATCCTGTCGCCTTCCATTCCCTATGCGTCCTCGCTGTGGTCAGGTTTGCGCCTGCGCCCGCAGCAGAGGGAGCTGTGGGGTACTCATCACCGTCCTGCCGTGCGTTGAACGCAAGCATCTCGATGAACCTTGTTCTGTCGGTGAATGGGATCGGGCCCTTCCCGCGCGAGTGCTCCACCCAGCCATTGAACAGCGCACTCACCTCCAGTAGCGCTTGAAGTAGCGGCTCCAGATCGCGATAGACGGTAGAGGCATCAACGATTCTCTCAGGGATAGTGCAGTGGATCTTGCATCTGTACATGATCGTCATGGCGTATGCCTGAGATGAATGGAGTGGCTGGCAAGAATTTGCTGGGCTGCCATGAAGCACTCGACTTCAAGGAAGTGCCATTCGAGCTTTGCGGGTCTGCCCAGCGCTGCAACGTGGCACAGGTGTGCTTTGAACTGCTTCGCCCAGCTGTCTAGGATCGACGGACGCCTGCCGCCAAGTGCAGCCCAAGGGTGGAGATTTCCAATTGCGGAGAAAAACTGCTTGTAGTGCCCCTTCGCTTCCACCACCGTGCATCGGCTCCGCCAGAAGCCATCAAAGCGGATGCCGCCGTGGTTCCACTCGGTAACGGTGATCTCGTTTTTGCCCTTGCCGGCCTTCAGTCTCAGGCGAGCGCGGTCCAGTCCGGTGCCGCCATAGGTGTAGGCGAACACTTCCGGGCCCGCCAGGTGATTGGCAATGCGCAGCTGGTAGTCGAAGTTGCGGTACTGTTTGAACGGAATCGTGTAGTTGGCGGGCACCAGGAAGCCCCGCGCCAGCTTGCAGGCATTGCAGTCGTTCTGGTTACTGGTCTGCGCGCAGTCTGTTTCGCTGGCTTCCACGCGCGGTTCAACCTTGGAATCGGCGCCGACGCCTGCGGCTTCCTTGATGCCGCGCCAGATCTGGCCAAGCGTAGGGCCACCGGCCGTGTCTCCCGGGATTCCGCCAGGCGCGTGCCCGGGAACATCCTGTGTAGGGTCCCAGCCACCCGGAATCGTCACCGGTGGCAGCGGTAGAGGTAGTGGAATGGCACCCATGGTCAGCTCCTTTCAGTCGGACAGAAAGCGCGAGGCGAGCAGTGCCAGCAGATCGGCGGCCGTTGCGTTGGCGTGGGTGGTCCGCCGGAACCACGCCACGGTCAGCGCGTGATCGCGCAGTCCAGGTGCCCAGGCCACGTCGGCCTTCACCCAGCGCACTATCGTGGGCAGATGGGTGATGTGCAGTGAGGTCACTGCATGGCGGTAGCTTGTACGCACTGCCTGCAGGAGCGCTGCATCGTTCAGATGCGCGGTTTCGCCGGGAAATCCGCTACGTGTCTCGTCAGCGAGCGGGCTGCAGAATGTAGCCGCGTCGGGCAGACGGAGCATCGCGTACTGCTCAGTGCTCAATGTCAGCATCGTCTACCTCCTGCTGCTCCAGTTCGCTGCGGGTCAGCCCCCATGTCTGACCGCCCACGGTGATCTGCCACAAGTTGATCGGCCCGAAGAGCTGCCGCAGTTGTTGCATCGTCAGTACGTCGCGGTAGCGCAGCCATGCGCGTGGATCGTAGTAGCGCATCAGCGCGAGTGATCCATCGGGAAGGGCGATGTCGAGCTGTGCATGCAGATGGAGGAACACCTCCTCGAACGGTACGTCCGAGAACAGACAGGTGGTTCGCGCAGGCTGGTGGCCGAGCTGCCGCAACCAATGATGCATGGGCTGTTCAATGGCACCCCGCGGCAGTTCGAGCAGATACGGTGACGCGTGCAGGAGGTTTCCTTCGGGTTGTCCTGCGAACAGTGAGCGATGCATCAGTGCGCTGTGCGTCGCATGGTGATGCAGCGCTGCTTCGCGATCTTCATCCGGCGCACAGTCCAGCAGCGCATAGGCGTAGTGGCCGATCATGCGCGCGCCAGCAGTGGGGCGGCACTGGCGGCCGCAGCCCGCAAGCATTCCAGGCAGACCGGGGGTCTGGAAGCAGATGCCTGGGCAGGCTCCCTCTGGGGATGTTCATCATCGGCAGTGGCATCGGTGACAAACACCAACCGCTGCTGGGTCGAGATCAGCTGGCAGCCACAGGCGAGGTGGTGCCCGTGCAGTGCAACGGGATGTCCGTCGATGAGCAGGGTAGGTTCACCCTGCACGATCGGAAAGATGCCCTGGTGCAGTGGGCAGCTCGCCCGGTCGCCTTCGCGTGCGACCGCTTTGCCCTCGATATCGGTGTACGGCGATCCTGTGATGACGCGCCCGTTGCTGTGGGTTGTGTCGCCTACGACGATCCAATGTCTTTTCATGACGCGATGCGGGTTACCTTGCCTGGGCCGAACATGCCGGGCCATGCGGGCATCAGACAAGGTCATCGATTCGCCGTGATGTCGCATACGGTTTGCGTGGGTGGCCTCAACGGTGCTGCCAACGTCGCTAACCCGCCGGGATCATTGACGTCTTTCGCAAATGCCCGTCGTGGCGGACCGGATTGCCTTTCGTACTCGTCCTAAAGCCACCCGGCGCAGTGAGCGTGCCGGGTTGCAGAAAACGACACGTACTCCGCCACAGTGCAGCGCGCTGCTGTAGGGACAAAAAAAACGGGCCCCTTGCGGGGCCCGTTCGATCGCACGACGAGGAGCGATCGTTGGATCAGAAGCTGGCGCGGACGCCGGCCGAGTACTGGGTGACGTCGCGGTAGCCGGAGATCTCGCCCACCAGGCCCCAGGTCCGGGTGAAGTTGATCTGGCCGCCGACGGTGCCCACCCAGGTGCCCTTGAAGTGGTTGCCGCCATCCATGTAGCCGGCCTTGGCCCAGGCTTCGGTCATGGCCGACGGCTTGCCGCGGATGCCCATGGTGACGCGGCCCAGATTGGTGTGATCCTTCTGGCTGAAACGCAGGCCGTCGAAACGGACGGTGGCTTCGGCGTTCTGGCGCACCCACGCGGCATCGGCGGTGAAGTCCAGGCGGTCGGTCCACGGCATGTGGTAGCCGATGCCGAGCTCCGGCTGGTTCAGTTCCAGCTTCAGCGAATCATTGCCGTAGTGATTGGTCTTGCTGGTGCGCGACCAGCCACCGAACACATAGACCTGTTCGGCGATGGCCACCGAGCCACGCAGGTAGCCGCCGTCGACCTTGGGGTCGTCCAGTGCGTTGTCGTCAACCTTGACCTGCGTCCAGCCGCCTTCAACGTAGGTGTAGCTCAGGGCTTCAGCCGAAGCCGTGAACGGGGCGGCGGCCAGCAGGGCGGCCACGATCAGGATCTTGCGCATGGGAATTCCTGTGAATTTCAGTCCTTTGGCGGGCCTGCCTTCGCGGCTGCCCGTGGCGACCTCATGTCGTCCAGCGCAGGATTTTAATGAAAGTTTTACAAATTACGAGCGACGGCCGTCACAGGTTGGGGCAGGCCGGGGTTGGGGGTCGGATCCGCTTCCCATCGGGAAACGGCTCTGACCCCTGCGCTGCTGTGCCACCGGTCCATGGGGTCAGAGCCCTTTCCTGCGGAAAGGGATCCGACCCCGGTCATCCACCCCGTTCAGCCCGGGCTGGTACACTAGCCACGCCGGTTCGCCGGTACACAAACGTCTTCAGGGCGGGGTGCAATTCCCCACCGGCGGTAGGTGCGCAAGCACGAGCCCGCGAGCGCCCCGGCCCACGGCCGGGGGTCAGCAGATCCGGTCCAATGCCGGAGCCGACGGTCATAGTCCGGATGAAAGAAGACGGTGCCACAGGGCTCATGCCCTGCGTGCGCCTGTTTGCCTTGCGGCGTTTTTCGCTCACTTTTCGCGGAGAACGTTACTTGTTTACTGGAATCATCGAAGGCGTCGGCCGTCTGGCCGCACGCGAATCCATCGGCGGCGATGTCCGCTTCACCTTCAATGTCGGGAATCTGCCGTTCGACAACGTGCAGATGGGCGAGAGCATTGCCATCAACGGCGTCTGCCTCACCGTCATCGCATTCGACGCCAGCAGCTTCCAGGCCGATGCCTCCACCGAGACCCTGGGCCTGACCACGCTGGGCCAGCTGGGCGAAGGTGCGGTCATCAACCTGGAGCGCGCCATGCGCCCGACCGACCGCCTTGGCGGCCATCTGGTCAGCGGCCACGTCGACGGCCTCGGCCAGGTGCTGTCCATCCACGAAGACGCGCGTGCCCAGCGCTGGCGATTCGCCGCGCCGGCCTCGCTGCGCCGCTACATCGCCAAGAAGGGCTCGATCTGCGTGGACGGCGTCAGCCTCACCGTCAACGAAGTGGACGGCGAAGGCTTTGAAGTCGCCCTGATCCCGCACACCGTGGCCAACACCGCCTTCTCCGCCTCAGGCGTGGGCAGTGCGGTCAATCTTGAAATCGACCTGGTCGCCCGTTACGTCGAACGCCTGCTGGGCGAAGGAGCACGCGCATGAATTTCGCCCCCATTCCGGAGATCCTGGAAGACATCCGCCTGGGTCGCATGGTCGTTATCGTCGATGACGAGGACCGCGAGAACGAAGGCGACCTGATCATGGCCGCCGAGCTGGTCAAGGCCAGCGACATCAACTTCATGGTCACCCATGGCCGCGGCCTGGTGTGCCTGCCGCTGAACCGCACCCGCGCCGCCGATCTTGGCCTGGCGCCGATGGTGCAGGCCAATACCGCGCAGTTCCAGACCAATTTCACGGTCAGCATCGAGGCCGCCGAGGGTGTCACCACCGGCATCTCGGCGCATGACCGCGCGCACACCATCCGCACCGCGGTGAAGCCCAACGCCAAGCCGGCCGACCTGCACCAGCCGGGCCACATCTTCCCGCTGATCGCCCAGCCGGGCGGCGTGCTGACCCGTGCCGGCCACACCGAGGCGGCCGTGGACATGGCCATGCTGGCCGGGCTGGAACCGGCCGGCGTGCTGGTGGAGATCCTGAACCCGGATGGCAGCATGGCGCGCCGCCCGGAGCTGGAAGTGTTCGCCCGCGAGCACGGCCTGAAGATGGGCTCCATCGCCGACCTGATCGCTTACCGCCTGGCCACCGAAAAGACCGTCGAGCGCGTGGACGAGCGCGAGATCGACACCGAATTCGGCCCGTTCAAGCTGGTCACCTACCGCGACCGCATCGCCCACGACGTGCATTTCGCCCTGGTGCGCGGCACCCCGGATGCGGACACCCCGACCCTGGTGCGCGTTCAGGTGGAAAACCCGCTGGCCGACCTGTTGCACTGGCGCCGTGATGACTTCGGCGTGGCCGCCACCGACGCTTTGCGCGCCATCGATGCCGAGGGCGCGGGCGTGATGGTGGTGCTGTCGGCCCCGCGCGACGGCGAGGCCCTGCTGGCCCGCCTGCGCCAGCAGCCGGCGCCGGTGGTGCCGGGCAAGGACAAGGACGTGAGCCAGTGGCGCCGCAATGGTGCCGGCGCGCAGATCCTGTCCGACCTCGGCCTGGGCAAGCTGCGCGTACTGGGCACCCCGCGCCGCCAGATCGGTCTGGCCGGGTACGGCCTG